>BEID01000271.1 GCA_002898975.1 bacterium HR27
CTCGATGCCGATCCGGCTGTCCACATCTACCTCGCTGCGCTCGACGAGCGGCTGGACGACCGTGGCTTCATCGTACCGGGGCTGGGTGACGCCGGCGACCGACTCTTCGGCACGCACTGATACCCCACGGCGAGTCGCCTTCCGACCGGGAGCACGAGACGCGTGGCACGAGGAGATCAGCGGGAACGAGCCTCTCGCAAGCAGGTGGCCAGGCTCCTGTTGTGGATCGTCCTCGTCCTCGCGACCGCGAGCCCGCTCACTGACCCCAGCCTGGTCCAGGCGGAACTCACTGTCCCACCCGGACCGCTCGCCGCCGAGTGGGGAGTCGCGATCGACCCGATCCAGTGTCCGGTCGCGCGCACGGGCACACCGCGTGCCTCGTGCCTGGCGCGCGTACCGGCCGACCAGGAAGCGATCGCACCGGACGGCACGTGGTGGCGCTTGCGCTTCGCCGACAGCGCGCACGCAGCCGACTGGGTGGCACGGTTGTTCCGGTCGCCCAGCATCCGCGCACTCGAACCGGCCGTTCGACTCAGCTACCAATGGATGCCAGGTGATCCGCTGGTCGCCCGGCAGGACTGGCTCAGGGTAGCTGACTTCCCGAACGCCTGGGACGACACGATCGGGCGCGTGGACGTCGTGGTGGCGGTGATCGATTCCGGCGTCGCAGCGTCCCATCCTGACCTGGCCGGCAAGCTCCTCCCTGGCTACGACTACCTGCACCGCGACAGCGAGCCGGACGACGAGGTAGGGCACGGGACAGCAGTCGCCGGGATCATCGCCGCAGCAGCCGATGGCGAGGGGATCAGTGGGGGTGCACCGGGCGTCCGCCTCCTGCCGCTTAAGGTCGGCGACCAGTCCGGTGCCAGCTCGCTGCTCATCGCTGAGGCGATCTACGGGGCGATCGAGCGGGGCGCACAGGTGATCAACTTGAGTCTCGGTGCCGATACACCGAGCGCGACGCTGGAACGCGCGATCGAGCAGGCCTATGACCAGGGCATCGTGGTCGTCGCAGCCGCTGGGAATACGCCGGACGCTGTCACCTTTCCGGCCAGTTACCCGGAGGTGATCGCCGTGGGAGGTGCGACAGCCGACGGCAAACGGCTGGCGAGCTTCAGCTCGCGGCTGACGCGCGTCGACCTCATCGCCCCAGCCGAGAACGTGCTCACGACCAGCTGGGACGGTCAGGAGCCCGGCTGGGAACCACGCACCGGCACCTCGTTCGCCGCACCGATCGTCAGCGCGGCCGCAGCCCTGGTCCGCTCGATCGCCCCAGACAGCAGCGTCGAGTGGGTGCGTCAAGCACTGCGCGAGACGGCACAGCCACTCGACCCGCCCGGGCAACCGGGAGCCGGGAGCGGCCTGCTCTCGGCCAGCGGGGCAGTCGAGCGCGCCGTGCTCCGCCGCTTCGCCCAGGCCTGGCAACGGGCCGATCTCCCGGTGGCGGCCGGGCAAGCAACCCGTTCCTGGTTGTGGGGGCCCAGCGCCTTCGCGGTCGGGCGCGAGCCGTACGCCGAGACGCACGCCGGAACGCGCGCGGTCGCCTACTTCGACAAGGCACGGCTGGAACTGACCGACCCCGACAAGCCGCCGAGCGACCCCTGGTCGGTGACGTCGGGACTCCTGGCGAAAGAGCTGATCACTGGCCTCGAGCAGGTCGGTGACGCGACCTTCGTCCCGCGCCAGCCAGCTGCGGTGCCCGTGGCCGGCGACCCCGACGACCAGAACGGGCCGACCTACGCCACGCTGGCCGCAGTGCTCGGCGCACCGCCATCCGGTGAAGGCGAGACGATCGTGCAGACGATCGACCGGGCAGGCCAGGTCGGCAGCGACGAGCGACTGGCACAGTACGACGTACGAGCTGGTCCGCTCGTACCGGAGACCGGACACCGGATCGCGTCGGTCTTCTGGGACTTCCTCCAGCAAGAGGATGTCGTGTACGAAGCGGGAGGCTTCACGACCGACCGGCTGTTCTGGCCGCTCTTCGCCGTCACCGGCTTTCCGATCACCGAAGCGTACTGGACACGCGCCAAGGTCGGGGGGATCGAACGGGACGTCCTGGTGCAGTGTTTCGAGCGGCGCTGCCTGACCTACACGCCGGACAACCCGCCCGGCTGGCGCGTCGAGCTGGGCAACGTCGGACAACACTACTACCGGTGGCGCTACGGCACGGTGCCGACCGGGCCGGTCACGAACGACCCTGTGGCACTGGCGCCGGTGGACGGTGGCGGGCGCGGCTGAACGGGCGTAGACTGTCCCCCGGTCGGCCCGGCCCAGCAGGGGCCGGTGCCGATCGAGGGGAGTACGGGGGACAGTGCGACCTGGTACGAGCGCGCCGCCGGGCGATGTTGTACAGGGCAGCGCACCGAACTGGCAGCGGACACTCGCTGCACTCTGGCTCGCGCAAACGCTGACGATCATCGGGTTCAGCCTGCGGACCCCCTTCCTGCCGTTCTTCGTCGCCGAACTCGGTGCGCGGGATCTCCAGTCACAGGTGCTCTGGGCCGGGGCGATCAATGCGGGGGGTGCAGCGGTGATGGCGATCACCGCGCCGCTGTGGGGCGCACTGGCTGACCGCTACGGGCGCAAGCTGATGGTCTTGCGGGCGATGTTCGCCGGTTCGCTCACGATCGGCCTGATGGCATTGGCCACCAGCCCTTGGCAGCTGTTCGTCCTGCGGCTCGTCGAGGGAGGCTTCACTGGCACGGTCACCGCGTCGACGACGCTCGCAGCCACGACCGTGCCCAAAGAGCGGCTCGGCTTCGGACTCGGCCTGATGCAGATGGCCGTCTTCTCGGGATCAGCGATCGGCCCGCTGATCGGTGGGGTGCTGGCTGACCAGATCGGCTACCGGGCGACCTTCGCCCTGGCTGGGAGCCTCCTGCTCGTCTCGGCGTTGCTCGTCTTCTTCCTCGTCGAAGAGCGGTTCGAGCCGCCACCGCGCCGGGAAGGTCGGCGCACAGGCGGGAGCGACACCTGGCGGCTGCTGCTCGCCCCGGCGCTCCTGGGGATCGTCGTGAGCCTGTTCGCCCTGCGCGCTGCCAGCATGGCGCTGCAACCGATCGTCCCGCTCCTCGTCGAGCAACTGGCCGGGGACTCCCAGGCCGTGAACTCCCTGGCGGGGCTGGCGATGGGGGTGAGCGGCATCACCAGCGCTGTCGCCTCGGTCGGACTGGGGCGGCTGCGACATTCCTACCGCTCGCGCTCACCCGCGAGGTCTGGCAGGTCGTACTGCTGCAGGCGCTGTTCGGGGTCGCCTCGGGCGGCATGCTCCCGACCGCGAACGCCCTGGTCGCCCGGCTGACACCGGAGGAACGACGCGGCACGGTCTACGGGTTCACGACGACAGCCTCGTCGCTCGGCGCGTTCGTCGGCCCACTGGGCGGCACGGCGCTCGCAGCGGCGCTGGGCCTGCACGCACCGTTCGTCGCGATCGGGCTGGCGCTCGCCGCGACGATCTCCTGGGTCTGGCGGACGCTCCCACCGGAGGGCAGCAGCGAGCCACAGGCCGCGCCCGA
>BEID01000272.1 GCA_002898975.1 bacterium HR27
AGCGTCCGGGCAAGAGAGTAGAGACTCGGCGGATCGATACCGTAGCGGTACAAGTCTTCTGTCGGCAGATACAAGCGCTGGCGGCGGAGATCCTCACCGAGATCGCGTGTAATGTTGGTAAGCTGCATGGCGATCCCGAGCGCGGTCGCAGCATCCTGTCCCGCTGCACACCGCACACCCAGTACAGGCGCCAACGTCAGACCGACGGTGCCGCCCACCTGGTAGCAGTACCGGTACAGCTCAGCACGCGTGCGAATCTCACGAGGCGTGAGATCGGCAAGAAGCCCGGAAATGAGGTCGGTGGTGTAGACCGTCGGGATGCCGTAGCGTCGGTAGACACCGGCGACCGCTTGGGCGAGTGACGGCACGGGACTGTTGGCGTTGAAGTCGGAAGAAGCCCACTCGTACCATTGCTCGAGGATCGAGGTGGCCAGACCTCGGTCGATCGTATCGGTATCGGCGAGGTCATCGAGGTAACGGAAAAACGCATAAATGGTCGCGACGTCGCGGCGGATAGCGGTTGGGAGAAAGCGGCTGGCGAGCCAAAAACTCCGTCCCTGGCGTGCCAGGACCCGTTCGCTTGCCAGCAGCTCGCTTGGCGAAGGGATGCAGCCGAAATATGAACTAATATTAGTTACTGGCCGAGAAGGTCTTCGCTGAAATACTGACATCCTTGCGATCCGTACTTGAACCTGCTGCGCCCGCACTAAGCAGTATAGTGGTGATTCCGGTCATGATCAAGGCGGAAATGGCTCGCGCACTCCCAAGTGCTGGGGTTCTACCGCCTCAGGTTTTGTCGCTCGGCGGTACAGAGAGCACCGTTGACATAGGAAGCGAAAGCGTGTTGGGAGTGCTCGTCTCTGCGAAGGGCCGACCGAGTCGTCCCTCCTGGACAGCAATCGGGCACGAACGAGGTATGGAGAGAGCGGTCAAGTGGGTCCTCAAACTCGGGCGAAACCGCTATCCCTGCAGTACTGCTGGGTATCGGCGCGATGAGGACAACCGGTGGAGCGCCCAGGCGCTCCACCGGTCGATCAATCGGCCGGAGCGGTGACCTTTCTAGGCACGGAGTCCGTCGAGCAACATGGGAAGGGCGGCCTCGACGAGTTCGCTCGCCTCTTTTCCGCTCAGCCGTGCATGCGCATGGAGTACTTCAGCGAGCGAGAGGATCGCGAGTGCCGCAAATCGTGGATCGACCGGTCGGGCCTCGCGGCGTTCTTGCGCCGCTTTCAGCATCTGCTCGATCGGCTGGATCAGGCACTCGACGAGGAGCCCGGTTAGTCGCTTGCGGGGTTCCTCCGAGATCGCAGGCAGGTCCGCGAGCAGCATTCGGCCAACATCGACCGGCGCATGCGTCGCTAGCCAGTTCAGGATCGCCCGGAGACTCGCTTCCAGCGAATCTCCAGCTCCAGCGATAGCCTGCTCCAGCCCTTCCCGGTGGGCTTGCAGGCCGCGCTCGGTGACCGTCACGTACAGTTCCTCTTTGCCTCCCGGGAAGTGGTAGTAGAGCGACGCTTGACGGATGCCGAGTTCTTGTGCGATATCGCGGAGCGTCACTGCCTTATAGCCGCGTTCCGCGAAGAGCCGTTCGGCTGTCGCCTGGACACGCTCTCGAGCGGCGCTGATTGTGCTCACCACGGTAGCCTCCTCAGAATCGTTCATGCACGCTTCTACTGAACGGCCAGTCACACTATAGCAAAACTTGTCTGCGTCGTCAACTGGCCGTTCCGAGCATCCTCATACGGTATCCTGCGGAATCGTGTCATTCGCTGTCATCAGACGCTTGCCGAAAGCGGATCGATACGTGCCAGTGACTCACTCACGGACTGCCCAGAATGTCATGATCAGGTATGATCAAGCTTGGGTAGGTAAGGGGCGGGGGATGCAGTCGGAGCAGCAGTTTCGGGACTCGGCGCCAGGATGGGGCTTGTGGTCCTTGCGTTTTCTCCTTTTCGCATCGTTCTTCGATTTGTTCATCCAGTATCCGATCGCTGCTCCCTATGCTTCAACTCTCGGCGCTTCGCCGTCTTTGGTGGGAGCGATAGTGGCTGCCTATTCGGCGACGAACCTTTTGGGAAACATCGCAGCGGGTGTTGCGCTCGATCGCTTCGGCCGCACCCCGCTTCTCGTCGCCGGTGCGCTCGGAACTGCTCTCGTCGTGGCTGCGTACGCCCTCGCCCAGACGCCGGCTCAGCTGTTGGGTCTTCGGTTGCTTCATGGAGTGACAGTGGCTGCACTCGCTCCTGGAACGTTCGCGTTATCCGGAGACCTCACCCCCGTCGAACGACGTGCTCGCGCGATGGGGGAGAACGGCGCGGTCATTGCGCTCGCGGCGATCGTGGCTCCTGCTCTGGCGGGAATCGTGCAAGAGCGGGCTGGGTTCACTACTGTCTTCCTCCTCGATGCACTCGTTCTCGTCCTGGCCGGCTCGCTCGTATTCATTACCGGTCGGTTCCTGCGACGCGCCGAGCCGGAGGAGGGGCGTCTGGCCGCGCGTTCGGTTGGTGCGATGGCGATACTTCGGTCGCTCGCCGCGCCCTACGGGACGGTGCTGCTTTTTGCGGTCGCACTCGGTACCTTCGTGACCGGGTTGCCCGAACAGCTCCATGCGTTGGGTGTCGCCCCCGCAGTTCGTGGTGCAGCGTTCAGTACGTACGGGCTCGTAGCAGCTGCGGTTATGATCAGCCCGCTCGTCAGTCGCTCGACTCGGCACGACTGGCGACTCGAAGCAGCCGTTGGCCTGCTGTCGATCGCAGCCGGGTTGGGGATCGCGGGGGCCGGGTCGTCCGTCTCGACCGTCGAGCGAGCGGCGCTAGTTGGAGCGGCAGTGTTCGGACTTGGTTTCGGCTTTCTCTTTCCCGCGCTGACGGCCGAAGTCGCCCGACGTGCTGATGCAGCACGGCGTGGCCGTGCCTTCGGTCTCTTCTACGCCCTGTACTCGCTCGGCGTGATCGGCGGCTCGCTCGTGGCGGGCTGGGTCGGCGAGCGTGCAGGCTCGGCGAGCGGCTGGCCGCTTCTCGTCGGTGGGTTGTTGGCCGCATTCGGCGTCGTGCTGCCACTGTCGGAGCGCTTGCCGCGGCGCCCCTCCAGGGCATGACGACTGATCGGTAAGCGCTCGCTGAGGCGGGTGAGGAGCGCTTCGAGGCCGCGGACGAGTCCAGCCCGTTCCGCTTCCGTGAGTTCTTCGATCGTCTGTGCGAGAACAGCTGCTGGGGCGATCTCAGCCAAGGCAACGAGGCGGCCAGTGGGCGTGGCACTGACGAGAACTGCGCGACGGTCTCGTGGATCGGGCTCGCGGTGTGCGAGACCGGCATGTTCCAGGCTGTCGATCAGTCGGGTGGCCGCTGCGCGGGAAATGTGGAGGAAGCTCGCCAGATCGCTGGCCCGTAACGGCCCGAGGATGACCAGCAAATGGAGGGCGGCGACATCCCGGTCTCCCGGAGTGAGGTGCGTTGCTCCAGAGACGATCCCCACAGCCCGGGCGGCTGCAACGGTGTGCAGGAGGAGT
>BEID01000273.1 GCA_002898975.1 bacterium HR27
CGCCAGGTTGCGCACACTCAGTTGCACCAGCATGATGACGACTCTTCAACCCCTCAGGGCCGAATCGGTCCGGCTGTTCCCCTAATTGTACGGCACGCGGCTCGACCAACCGTCGGCTACACTGTGAACCAGAAGAAACCGCATGAGGATGGGGAGGGGCAAGACAGTGAGTGATCAGATGACCCGGGATATCTGGCGCGTCGCCCTCGCCCAGGTCGATCCGACAGTTGGCGATTTCGCCGGCAACGTCCGTCTCGTCCGCGACTATGCGCGTCGAGCGGCAGAGTTGGGAGCACACATCATTGCCTTCCCCGAACTGGTCATTACGGGATATCCGCCGGAGGATCTTCTTCTGAAGGTCAGCTTCATCGAAGCGGCGCGTCGTGCTCTGTTCCAGCTGGTCGATACCGTGCCGGACCGCGTCCTGATCGTCGGGGTACCGTGGGCCGAAGGCGGTATGCTGTACAACAGCGCCGCCGTTCTCGCACGCGGTGACATCGTCGCTGTCGTCCCCAAGCATCATCTTCCGACCTACGGTGTCTTCGACGAGGACCGCTATTTCGCACGCGGCACGGAGACCGTTCGGTTCCTTTGGGGTAATTTGCGTTTCGGCGTGACGATCTGCGAGGACATCTGGTATCCGATCGGACCAGCCAGTAGCCTGGCGACGCACGGGATCGACCTCCTCGTCAACATCAACGGATCGCCCTACCATCGTGGCAAGTGGCATCAGCGCCAGACCATGCTCCAGACGCGGGCATCCGATTATGGGTGCTACCTGGCCTACGTCAACATGGTCGGCGGGCAAGACGAACTGGTTTTCGACGGGAATAGCCTCGTCCTCGACCCGAACGGTGAGGCCCTCTTCCGCGGCGCGTCTTTCGAGGAGGACCTGATCGTCGTCGACATCCCGGTCACACGAGTCCTCTCCAGCTGGCTGCACGACCCGCGCCGGCGCTGGTTGGCTCGCCTCGAGTCGCATGCGCCGCTCCCGGTGACCGACCGATCGATCCCGCTGCCGGTGCCCGAGCGTCCGCTCCCGCCATTACCCGATGAGGTCCGGCGAGCCCGCGTCCCGCTGGACGGTGTAGCGGAAATCTACCGCGCACTCGTGACCGGTGTTCGCGACTATGTTCGCAAGACCGGCTTCCGGACGGCCGTCATCGGATTGTCCGGCGGTATCGACTCGTCCCTGACCGCCTGCATCGCCGCCGACGCGCTGGGGCCGGAGAACGTGACCGGCCTCTCCATGCCCAGTCGGTATTCGTCGCGCCACAGCATCGAAGATGCTGAGGCGCTCGCCCGAAACCTCGGCATCCACTTCCACATCGTTCCGATCGAGTCGGTTCACCGCGCCTTCCGCGAGATCCTGGCGCCACTCGGCAACCAGCCGGAGGAACCCGATATCGCGGACGAGAATCTCCAGGCGCGCATTCGTGGCACCATCCTCATGACCTACTCCAACCGTTTCGGACCGATCGTCCTGACCACGGGAAACAAATCGGAAATGGCATGTGGTTATGCGACACTGTACGGGGACATGGCCGGTGGCTTCGCAGTGCTGAAAGACGTACCGAAACTCCTCGTCTACGAACTAGCACGCTACCGGAACACGCTGTCGCCGGTTATCCCCGAGCGGGTGTTCACCAAGCCTCCCTCGGCTGAGCTCCGGCCCAATCAGAAGGACGTCGATACGCTACCGCCGTTCGAAATCCTCGATCCGCTACTGGAGCTCTACGTCGAGCACGACATGAGCCGCGACGAGCTGATTCGCCAGGGCTTCGACCCCGAGATCGTCGATCGGGTCATCAACATGGTGGATCGCGCAGAATACAAGCGTCGCCAGGCAGCGCCGGGCGTCAAGCTTTCGCCACGAGCCTTCGGCCGGGATCGCCGCTTGCCGATCGCCAATTGGTTCCGCGGGTAAATGCCGATTTGCACGAAGCGACGCCATACTGTACAGTTGCCGCGCACGACGCATTGTGAAGCTCGTCATCCGGAACGCCAGAGAATGGGGGCAAAGAAGCGGTGCGCAACGGCGCGGTACCTGACGTCGTCATTCGGCGACTCCCGCTGTACCTACGAACCCTCCGTCAACTCCGGCGAGAAGGTCAGCAGGCTGTGTCGTCCGAAGAACTCGCCCGGTTCCTCGGTACCACGGCTGCTCAGATTCGTCGTGACTTTTCTTACTTCGGCCGGTTCGGTAAACAGGGCTACGGGTACGATATCGAGACGCTGATCCGTGAACTCGAGGCAGTTCTGAATCTCGACCGGACCTGGGACGTCGCCCTGGTGGGCTACGGCAACCTCGGCCAGGCGATCGCTCACTATCGTGGTTTCGAGCCCAATGGGTTCCGAATCGCCGCTATCTTCGCGAAAAGTCCTGAACATATCGGACAGGTCGTGAACGGTCTCGTCGTGCTGCCGGAGACCGAGATCGAGCGCGTCGTGCGCGAACTCGCGATCCGGATCGGCATCCTCGCGGTACCAGCCGAAGCCGCTCAGGAAGTTGCGGACAAGCTCATCGCGGGAGGTGTTCGCGCACTGCTCAACTACGCTCCCGTCACGCTCCATGTTCCACCAGGGGTCGTCGTCCGCGACATCGACCCGATCGGTGCGCTGCAGAGCATGACCTACTATCTCGAGCCACAGGAACCCCGTCCCAGCGCGGACGGAACACCGGCTCCTGACGGCCTCAACCTGGCGGCAGTAGCTGCCGAAGCGAAACGTCAGGCATCGCGCTGAGGAACGCGATCAGGAGGAGAAGGTCAGCGAGAAGGACTATCGCCGAGACGGCGAGCGGAAATGTCGTTCCGAGATTCTGAAAATACTCCTCGAGCCCGCCGATTTGACTGACCAGAATCAGATAGACCGACCAGCCGATGGCGATCAAGATCGCGCCGAGGATGAGTACTGGGGAGGCCGACGTGTCGCGCCAGACCAGCAGCGCGAGGTTCAGCAGCAACAAGACGATTCCCGGGAAAACCAGCCCACCGACGACCATCCAGAGGAGGCGCAGCCCCTCCGACGAGGCCCAACCGTCGGCCGGTCGATGGAGGCGCGGCCAACCTCGCTCGAGAAAGTCCTCTGTCAATTCGATCGTGACGATGAGAAGAGCACTGATGAGAACCAGCAACCATATCCTGAGATCGAGAGACACCTCTCGTCCCTATCCTCAGATGGACTGCTGCCTCCCGCTGGTACGCGGGATTCTCCACACTGTCCAGTACCCTACCACGCACTCCACCGGCCGGCAATCACGCATATCGCAACACTGACGCGCCGTCTAACCTGCTCACCGACTACCAGCGCTGGCGCGCACGGGCGAACCTGTCGACTGCCCGCGTACGGCAACCGACCGCATGCGATTCGGGACACGCGCTCACGCCGAAGTCCACGACGACAAAGACGGGCAGCTATGCGCTACTCATTTCGACGGCGCGTCCCGCAGCACGGGCACGTGCCAAGGTCCGCTCCGCCATCCGCA
>BEID01000274.1 GCA_002898975.1 bacterium HR27
CCCCACCTTCGGATGGATATCGACGGGTAGCCCACGACCGTTGTCGCGGACGCGAACCGAACTGTCGGCGTGGATCGTCACCTCGATGCGATCGCAGAAGCCAGCGAGGGCCTCGTCCACACTGTTGTCGACGATCTCATAGACGAGGTGATGCAATCCGCGAACGTCGGTGCTTCCGATGTACATTCCGGGGCGACGGCGAACTGCTTCCAGCCCCTCGAGAACTTGGATGGCACTTGCGTCATACCGTGCGTTCGTCTGCGTCATGGTCGCTGTTCCTCTACCCTTTCGTGCAATTCGCGCGATCCTTGGCGTCGAAGAACCTGGACGATGCGTTCCCGATAGAACAAGAGACTCGCGAGCATCAGGCCGGTCGCGATATAGGCGTAGCTGAGAATGGGGAACGGTACGGCGAGCGCATGCGCCGTAAACACGCGCAGGGCAAGCGGTAATCCGAGTTGGATAATCGATGCCGCGACAATGAACCGTACGGAAGGCCAAAATGCGACGCGTACGATCCCGAGACTATACGACACTGAGCGAAAGGGACCTGCGCTGCTCATGACGATAGCGTCTTCGACAAAGAACGTGGCGAAGTAGAATGCGATCGCACCGAGCACAAAAAGGAACATGAGCAGGTCTGTCACAACCGGCTCCAGTCCGGCAACGGTCGCAGCCAGCAAGACCATGCTCCCAACGAGCGAAAGGCCAATGGCTCCTAACAAAATGAGACCGAGATAGGCCAACATCGCACCTGTATTCCTGAGCACCGCTCGTCCATACCGCCGCGATCGAAACCGTTCACCCCGCACGATGTCGGCCAACAATGTCCAGTAGGCCATGCTGACCAGAACGCCGGACGCGAACAGCCCCAATCCGCCGAGAGCCGCTGCGGGCAGTGAGAGGCGCCACACCACGGGATCGTACGGTATGGCGAACGTATCCGGGCCGAGCGCCGAGACCAGACTCGGCAGGAAACTCGCCAGCAACGTCAGCAGGTCGAGCTCCTCGCCCAACCCTTGAAAGGCTGCGCGCTGATCTGGCGGGAGCGCTCCGCTGCGTACCAGCACATCGGCGAGCGACCGCGTTATGTCACCCGCCGGCAGCCGCGGTCCCAGCCAAAAAAGGAAATCGAGTACCGCGATGACAAAGATCAACTGCGGACGGCGGTTCAGCATCGCGAACGCCGTGCCGAGCGTCTCGACGACGCCTGCCGGAGTCTGCTCGCGTACCGGTCGCGAGGATGTGGTCCCCACGGTTCCCCCGTCTTCAGTATCGACCGATCTCCCACAGGCGTTCATCGCTGATCCCGAAGTAATGTGCGAGCTCGTGCAAGACGGTCTCGCGCACGAGCCGAGCCAGGTCCTCTTTGTTGCGTGCTGCCCGGCAAAGAGGTCCCTGGAACAACGTGATGACGTCTGGCGTGACCAGACCGTACCCACTTGTCCGCTCGGGTAGCGGAATACCCTCGTAGAACCCGAAGAGCGTGCTCCCTCGCGCCCGAACCTGACGACGGTGGTGAATTCGTGGCTCGCGCTCGATCACGATAGCCACGTTCACGAGGGCGCGTTGAAACGGTTCCGGCAGTGTTTCCAGCACCTGCGCGACCAGCTCCTCGAATGCCTGCCGCGTCAGGAAAACCGCCACGCCACCCCCTGTCGATTAACCCGAACAAGTATACCAAACCCGTTGATTCCCGGTCGCTCAGGCTCCGTTGAGCGCTGCTTCGAGCAGGGCCCGGCCGACTGGCAGCGCGACCTGTGCGCCGGAACCACCGTGTTCGATGACCACTGCCACGACGATCCGTCTGCCGTTCTGTTCAGCGAATCCGAGGAACCAGGCATGCGGGGGCTGGGTGCCGACTTCAGCGGTCCCGGTCTTGCCACCAACGGTCGCCCCTTCGATGCGTGCTCCTTGCGCGTATCCGTGTTCGACCGACCAGACCATGAGATCCCGCAAGGCTCGTGCGGTCGCGTCACTGAACGCCCGCCGCCACGTCGTCGGTCGGTGACGCTCCACGGTGCTGCCGTCCGGCCGACGGATTTCCTCCACCACATACGGTTGGGGAATCGTGCCGTCCCGAACGACCGCTGTAGCGACCAATGCCATCTGCAATGGTGTCACGAGGAGTTGGCCCTGCCCGAATGCCGTTTCTGCAATGCCGGCTTGGCTCACGAGAAAATCGGGAGACCGGGCGAGCTGGCTGGGAGCGACCGGCAGGTCGAACGGTATCGTCTCACCGAAGCCCACTGAGCGGGCCATCTGCTCGAGACGCTGCGCGCCGAGCTGGAGACCGAGCTGGGCGAAGACCACGTTCAGCGAATAGCCGTACCCTTCCTTCAGGGTGTAACTCACCCGATTCGGATCCGGCCGGTTTTGCTCGATGATCACACGGGAATCGATCACAAGCGCACCGTCGTCGCGGTAGATCGTGTCTGGCTGTGCGACCCCGAACTCGAACGCGGCCGCTGCTGTGACGGTCTTGAAGATCGATCCGGGGACATAGAGCCCTTGAATCGGGCGCAGGAGCAACGGGCCGCGTCCGTCGGCTTGCAGCTCCGCGAGATACCGGCGGGCGTTCTCCAGCTCCGCATCCGAGGCATCGAGCGGAACGCTTAAGCGATTCGGGTCATACCCGGGGGCGGTGACGAGCGCGAGGACGGCACCGGTGTCCGCATCCAGCACGATGGCTCCCCCTGACCGATCGCCCAGCAGCGTCTGGCCGAGTTCCTGGAGGCGAGAATCGATCGTGAGAATCACGTCGTTGCCCCGCCGAGGACGATGGAGTACACCGTCGAGCCAGGTTTCCCAGTTCAGGGCAGCCTGACCAGAGAGGACCGTATCGTAGGCGGCTTCGATCCCAGCAGCACCGAACAGAGCAGGCGAGTAGTAACCGGCCAGGTAGGCACTCGCACCTTCGTAGACGCGATACCGAGATCCATCGGAACGAACTTCATCGCGCGCAATGACCGTCCCATCGCGGAGGAGAATGCGTCCGCGCTCCGTGCGTCGCTCGTCCAGGTACCGGCGGATGTCGACGATACCGCTTGCCGGGTTCGCTGCTCGGGCCAGGATCCGATCGCGATCGAGGATTTGTGCCCGAAGGACCTGCACGGTCACCAGTCCGAAACCGACGCATAAGGCCAGGGCCACGTGGACGAGCGAGACAGTGGTTCGGCCGAGTCGTGGACTGAAACGGGTCCAAAGTGCGAGGAACCACAGGCACCCGAGGAGGCCGAGCAGGAGCAGCCAGCGCGGATCGGCGCGGTCTTCCGTTCGTACCACACCGTAGACGATGATCAGTACGCTGGCGACGAATGCTCCGGTTCGAAGGATCGACCACATGCTCGTTCAATCCCGCGTGAATTCGCTCGCGCGCAGAAGCAGGCCGATGATGAGAACATTCGTTACAAGAGAACTTCCGCCCGCGCTGATGAACGGAAGCGTAATACCGGCCAGGGGTAACAGTCGAACATTTCCTGCC
>BEID01000275.1 GCA_002898975.1 bacterium HR27
TCCAGCCAGGAACCGACGAGCTGGCGCGAGCAGTCGCCGAAGCACTGGGCAAGGAGCGCTGGGTCGTCCTCATGGAGAACCACGGTGCCGTTGCGGTCGGGGAGACACCGCTCGACGCGTTCCGGCGCATCGAGGTACTCGAGTTTCTCTGTCGCCTGGTGGTGACGGCGCGGAGCGCCGGGCTCACGTTGCGCGGTATCGGCGCGGACGCGGTCGCAGCGTTACGCGCTTCCTACGGTGCGAAACCACGACGTTGATCCTGGTACGCACGCCAGCTCGCGAGGTGTCCACCGACGCATCGGTGACCGCGCTGCGCGCGGCTGTGCGGTGCGCGGGTCGCTCTTCGCCTCGGTCACGGGTCGGTGTGTGCCTGGTGGCCGGATGGTGCCAGCGACTCGTCCCGAGGGGCCAATTGTCCGGAGTCTCGCGCTGGTCCGGTCCGGCGACCAGGCCACCGGTCGAGAAACACCGCTGGGATGAGCGCGAGCAGCCCCAGCAGAGCGAACGCGAGCCCCCAGCCGATCAGTGGTGGCCGGTAGGTGAGGACGACAGTGTGCTCGCCGGCTGGCACCCACAGCGCCTGGTAAATGCCGTCGGCGATGACCAGGGGAACGGGTTGGCCATCGAGTGTCGCCCGCCAGCCAGGATCGGCGGAGACAGCGACGACGAGATAGGCTGGAGCACTGGTCTGGACGGCAATGCGCAGACGATTGGGGCCCTGCCAGGAGGCGGTCGCGGTTCCGGTCGCACCTCGCTTGGCCGGTGGAAGCGACTCCGCAAGGTACAGTTCTGCGCGCGGGTCGAACGCGTCGCTGCACAGGCGCTCGAGCGCGGTGTCGATATCGGCCACGATCGCTCGATCGCTCAGCCAGACGCGTGGCAGTGCGGACAAGTTCTCCCAGAGAACGAGACCGGTGGGAGAGGTCAGCCGCCGCTCGAAAAAGGCACTAAAGTCACCGGCTTCGGTGCGGGTGAGTACGAAGCGAACGTTGAGAAGGTCGAGAACCCCACGGCCCGGAGCGGAGCGGGCGCACTCGAGCACTCGCGCGTAGGCTGCCGGCTGCATCGGATCAAAGAGTCCGCCAGCGTCCTCGAGATCGTGCACCGCAGCGGCACTCGGTTGCCAGCGGATCGTCAGCGCCAAGAACCGCCAAGGGCCAGTCTCTGTGGTCGCCTGCCGGAGATACTCGACAATTTCGGGATGTCGGAAGTCGACCATGAGGTCCTCGGGCGTCGGGTTGAACGGACTCGTCACACTGAAGAGATCGAGGACGACGAGGCCGATTCCCAGGATGGCGATGAGCGGGCGCGCTGTCCTGCCCAGCGCGCGCAGCCAGAGGATTGTGAGCCCGAGCCACAGCACGAGCAGCAGCAAGCTTTCAAAGGCTCGGACGGCCGGTTCCGGCGGAGTCGTGCTGGTCACGATCGCCAGGAGAAACAGCGGAGCGATCAAAAGGCCGATCATACCGGTGACCAGCAGCAGGACCTGCGCGAACCGACCACCGATCCGCATAACCGTTTCGCCGCGGTCGAGTGCGGCGGCGAGCCCCATCGCCGCGAGAAGAGCGACCGTCAGATCGACGTAGAGCAGCGAGCGCGCCGGCGCACGCAGCAAATCGGCGAAGGGGAGAAAGCGGTAGACCCACCCGTGAACCGGTGTCGCTGGGCCGAGCGCGTGCAGCAGGGCGAGGAAACCGATTGCCGCCAGCAGCCAGCGGATCGGCTCGCGACCCAGAACGAGCGCCAGGGCTGCCAGCACGAGCGTCACGGTTCCCGCGTAGGCCCAGACCTCGCCGTTCGCCCACGGGCCCCACCAGTTCGTCGGGTTGTCACCGAAGGCTCGCGGCAGGAAGAAGTTCACCAGGGCAGTCGGCTGGAGCGCGAACTCGCTCGCTTGCTCGTAACTCAGGCCACCGGAGCGAACGGATCGGCGAGCCAATTCGAGCGAGGGGAGAAGCGCCGGCGCAGCCAGTGCCAAGCCGGTCGCGATGCCGAATCCGGCTCGCACTGCGTCGCTGGCGAGCAGCCGAACCGGGCGGATCGCTGCCTGCCTGTCGCGGTTCTGTAGGCTCGTCAGGAACGCGGTGAGTTCGTGCGGACGCTCACGAGCGAGGTAGCCGATCCACCACAGTCCGGCAGCGACGAGACCATAGAGGACGGTCTGCTGATGGCCGCCAGTGGCGAGCAGGAAGGTCGCCAGCGCGATGGCGAGGTTCCAGTGCCAGCGACGGGTGGCGAGCGAGCGGGCCAGCGCCAGCCACAGCCAGGGGATCCAGACGGCTGCCGCGAGCATCGAGTAATGGCCGAGGTGAGCGACGAGGAAGCCGCTGTACGGAAAGACGATTCCGGCGACCAGCGACGGCAGGCGGCCGAGCTGAAGGCCGACGCGAGCCAGTGCGTACGCACCCATACTGGCGATACCGTAGTGTGCGAGAACGAGAAGTTCGAGCGCCCCATACCTGAAGGGGCGTGCCAGGACGTAGGCGAGCCAGTTCAGGGGATAGAGGACACCCGCCTGGTAGTTCGCCCAGTGAGACATCCCGCTGAACAGCGTCGGGTTCCAGAGCGGCAGTTCGCCGCTCTGGACGGTGCGTGCTGCGAAGGCATGGAGCGGGAAGAAGAACGAGTTGAGATCGCCGCCGCCGCGTGGTACGTGTGCCGGTGTGAGCAGCGGCCGCCAGAAGAACAGCAGCCAGAGGATCAGGAGCCCACCCACGGCAGCCAGTTCTGGCGCCAACCGGCTCCGCTTCCACCAGAGGATGACGGTGCAGCTGCCCCAGAGGATGACGGCCAGGAACACGAACCACAGGGGGAGCAGGCCGGTCGTCCGCGCTGTCAGATCGACGGCCACGGCGAGGCTCCCCTGCCCGACGCGTCACACGTTGAAGAGGATGTGCACGACGTCGCCGTCTTCGACGACGTAGTTTCGTCCCTCGAGTCGGAGGGCGCCGAGTTTGCGTGCTTCGGCGAGGCTCCCGGCGCGGACGAGGTCATCGTAGTGGACGACTTCGGCCCGGATGAAGCCTTGAGCGAGGTCGCTGTGAATCGTCCCGGCTGCTTCGGCAGCGGTGGCACCGCGGCGGATCGTCCAGGCCCGGACTTCGTCAGGGCCGACAGTGAAGAACGAAATCAGGCCGAGCAACCGGTAGGAGGTGCGGATCACCCGGTTGCGCGCTGGCTCACTGATTCCGAGTTCCTGCATGAACGCGGCGGCCTCGTCGGGCGCGAGTTGTGCCAGTTCCGCTTCGAGCTTTCCTGGGAGCGCTTCGACCGCGATACCGGGGCCAGGCAGGCGCTCGCTGGCGGCGGCGAGTAGCGTTTCCGCCTCGCTCAGGCGCTCTTCGCCGAGGTTGAGCAGGATCAGGAGCGGCTTCTGGGTCAGAAAGCCGAATCCGCGAAGCAGCTTCTCCTCGTCCGGTTGAAGTTCGATCGCGCGGATCGGTATGCCATCGCTCAGTGCGCGATGCAGCCGCTCGAGCAC
>BEID01000276.1 GCA_002898975.1 bacterium HR27
TGGCCGAGGCGATGGCCTGCGGCACGCCGGTCGTGGCATTCCCCGGTGGTGCCGTGGAAGAGATCGTGGTGGACGGTGTCACCGGCTTCATCTGCCGCACGCGGACGCTGGACGAGATGGTCGAGGCGGTGCGCCGGGTCGATCAGCTCGACCGCGCGGCGTGCCGGCGCCATGTGGAGCAGCATTTCTCCAGTGTCGCGATGGCCGACGCCTACGAAGCGATCTATCGCCAGGTGCTGCTCGAGCAGGCTGCCCCGCTGCCCATCGGGGTGGATGGCCGTCTCCCGCTCACGATGCTCGGCGAGGACCGCGTCGTGCCGCACCTCGGCGACCGGGCAGGGCACGTGGTTGCCGGAGGATTCACGACCCCGGCGGCGCTGGAGCGCTGACCAGTGTCTCGACGAGCGTGCGGTACGCGGCAGGATCGGGTTCGGGCAGTGCACGGACGAACACGTGCGTGACGCCGAGCGTGGCCAAGCGAGCGAGCCGCTCGCGCAGCTCGCGTGCTGGTCCGATGAGGCAGAGCTGGGCGATGAGTTCCGTCGGAACCAGCTGACGGATCCTTGCGGGATCGACGGTCCGGCGGAGATCGTGCCACGGTCGGCCAGCCCGGAGCTGCTCCTCGATCCGTAGCAGCTGGCGCAGTTCGGCGACGAGTCGTTCGACGTCGAAGCCAGGCACGACGATCTGCTGGCTCATGCCGGGCAACGTCGCCAGGAGCGCGAACGGTAGTTTGCGCTCTTCGAGGGCCGGCTCCGGGTCGTCGGTCAGCACGAGGTTGGTACGGACGAAGACGGCGAACCGAGCCGGATCGCGGCCGGCCGCAGCGACCTGTGCGCGGAGGGCAGGGAGGATTTCCGCGAGAAATAGCTCGCTGGCGAAGTCAGCGATCAGGATCCCGTCGGCCAGTTCGGCAGCCAGCTGGCGCGCTTTCGGGCCGAGAGCGGCGAGATAGATGGGAACCTGCTCCTGGAGCGGTGTGACGCTGAGCGGCCAGTCGTGTACCGGGAAATGCCCGCTCGTGGCTGTGGCCCGGTGTGGCGGTCGCCACCACTGGCGGAGCAACGCGATCGTCTCGCGGACGGCGGCGAGCGGCCGGCGTGCCGGGATGCCGAGGCCGTACGTGTAGAACTCCGGCTGCCCGCGGCCGAGCCCGAGAAAGGCGCGACCAGCGGATAACCGGTCGAGCGTTGCGACGGCCATCGCGATCTGGACCGGGTGACGCAGGAACGGGCTCGTCACCCCGGTGCCGATGCGGATGCGTTCCGTGTGGACGGCAGCGGCAGCGGCCACGGCGATCGCGTCCCAGCCGTCTGGATCCTCGCTCAGCCAGACCGAGTGCAGTCCAGCGCGATCGGCTGCAGCGATCGTCTCGAGCGTCCACGCGGCAGCCTGGCGGGGATCGCGTGCCCGCGCCCAGCGGTGATGCGAGAGGTCGAGACAGAACTCCACAGCTGGCTCCTCGGTCGGTGCAAGCTCGTGCACGTTTTCGCGTCGGCATCCCGGGCGATAGGCTATCTGCCTGTGCGTGGGAAAGGGCAGGATGCCGGACGCAGCGTCTGGCTGGCACTCTACCATGCCGGCGAGCGCGCGGTCAGCTGAGGGGTGATCGAGCGAGAGTCCTCCATCCGTGCTTGTCTCGAATGCGACACTGCGGTACACTCGCTGAGCGCGTGGGGAGTAGCCTCCCAGCGGGCTCGCTGGTTCGTCCGGTCGTCAACACAGGGTCGATCCCTCGGTCGGACGTGCAGAGAGGCGAGACCACGACGGATCGGATCGGTCCGTCTGGCTCGCCTCTCTGCATTCGTTCGAGGCGAGTTGGGCGGACGAACACAGGGAGGTGGCGAGTCCGATGGTCGAAGTGCCGCTTTGGGGTTGGGGCGCCTTCATCGCGCTGATCCTCGCGCTCCTCGCGCTCGATCTCGGTGTCTTCCACCGGAAGGCACACGTGGTCGAGATGAAGGAGGCCGGGCTCTGGGTCGCCTTCTGGGTGAGCCTTTCGCTGCTGTTCGGCGCATTCCTCTGGTACATCGAAGGGCACGAGGCCGGGCTGCAGTACTTCACGGGCTACCTCATCGAGTTCTCGCTCTCGGCTGACAACATGTTCGTCTTCGTCCTCATCTTCACAGCATTCGCCGTTCCGGCGCAGTACCAGCACCGGGTGCTCTACTACGGCATCCTCGGTGCCTTGATCATGCGCGGCATCATGATCCTCGGGGGAGCCTGGCTGATCAGCCAGTTCCACTGGATCCTCTATCTGTTCGGTGCCTTCCTCGTCTTCACCGGTATCCGGATGCTCCTGGAAAAGGAGGAACGCGAGGTCGATGTCGAGAACAATATCGCCATCCGGCTCGTCTCGCGTTTCGCTCCCATCGTCCCGCGCTATTTCGAGCAGCGGTTCTTCGTCCGCATCGACGGCAAGCGCTACGCAACGCCGCTCATCGTCGTGCTCGTGCTGGTCGAGATCACTGACCTGATGTTCGCGATCGACTCGATCCCGGCCATCTTCGCGGTGACCCGCGATCCGTTCATCGTGTTCTCCTCGAACGTCTTCGCGATCCTCGGCTTGCGCTCGATGTATTTCCTGCTGGCTGGCCTCGTCCGACGACTGGCCTACCTGCGCTACGGGCTGGCGTTCATTTTGAGCTACATCGGTGTCAAGATGCTGATCCAGGACTTCTACAAGATTCCGACGGCGCTCTCGCTCGGCATCGTCATCGCGACGCTGGCGATCAGTATCGTGGTGTCGCTGCTCCTGGCAGAGCGCCGAGCCGCGCGGCCGGCAACCGAAGTGCAGTCGACACGAGAATCGCGGTAGCGGAAGGGTGGAGCGGTGCCAACGTTGATCGTCCCTCTGGAGTACGACAGGACGAAGCCCCAGCCGCACGGGGTGAGTGAACTCGTTCTTCCTTGGGCCCGCGCGCTGGTACGCCGTACCGGTGCCGCGGTCGTTCTCGTCTCCGTCCTCGAAGTACCGGTCGGGTTGCGGTCGCTGCGGGAGCAGGAACTCCTGCGGGCATTGCTCGAGGACTGGCGACGCGAGTGCCGCGAGTACTTGGAAGGCGTGGCGCAGACGCTGCCTGAGGCCTCTGCCGTGCGCATCGTCGTCGAGGAAGGTGACCCGGCGACCATCCTCTGTGACCTGGCGCGAGCGCAGCCCGATCCGCTGGTCGTCATGGCGGCACACGGGCGCGCTGGCTGGCGCCGCCTGGTACTCGGCTCGGTCACCGCGCAGGTGATCGTCAGCGGTGTCGCGCCCACGTTCGTCGTCCCGGCGCACCTCTCGCCACCGGAGACGGAGCCGGTGCTCGATCGGGTGCTCGTCCCGCTGGACGGCTCACGGGTCGCCGAGTCGGTGCTCGACGCGCTCCCGCTGCTCGGCACGACCGGCTGGCAGATCGTCCTCCTCCACGTGCGCGAAGCACGAGCGCGGCGGATCGAGGCCGAGGTTCCCGGTGACGACCCGCAGGCC
>BEID01000277.1 GCA_002898975.1 bacterium HR27
CTGTAGCGTGCGCTGGGGCGAGGAACCGACCTTCACGGTCCGCCTCTGGTGGGACCGCGGGACGACACCAGGCACGGTCGATCCGGGCGACACGCTCCTCCACGAGGAGCTGGTCCGCTTGCCGCAGTGAGAACCTCGCAAGGAGAACGCGGGCACTTCACCTGAGCGTGCCGGCCGACGCAGCGATGTCCGCTCGGTAGCGGCGAGCGCTCTCCGGGCGCCCCGGTGCGGGTCGAGCGAGAAGGGAGCATGCCAGCAAGCGAGGGTATCGCTCGGTCACGAGCGCTCCTTCACGGGAGTCAACGCGCTAGCCGCTCGCGCACCGGAACACCCGACCAGGGTCGCTAGCCGTAGCGAGCAGGCGCAGCGCCGCACCGCAACGGTTACCGTCCACGCAGCACCGGTGACCGACGAGGATCCGGCTACTGGTCAGTCGCCCAGCCCGTTCACCGGCTTGCCCCCGGCACCCTTCCCGTGCTGCTGGGCTGCTTCCCGCACCTGCGCACCGTGGTTGTCGCGCGCCGTCTCGGAGACGCTCGAAGCGCCTTCGTCGCCCGCCTGCTTCGCTTTCGCCGCTTCGGAAACCGCGCGCCCGTGGTTGTCCCGCGCGACCGTGCGCACCTGCTCGCCGTGGTTCCCTTCGTCCTCGTGCGACTTGGCGACCTCCGACACGGCCGCGCCGTGGTTGTCGCGGGCAACTGCGCGTACCGGCGGCTCGGTGGGCTCGGCTGTCGGTGATGGCTCTGCGGCTTCTGTTGGCACGACGGTCGCCGTCGGTTCGACCGCCTCGGTCGGCTCGGCCGTCTCGGTCGGCTCCGCCTCTTCGGTCGGTTCCACCGTTGCGGTCGGCTCCTGCGTCGGCGGTGGTTCGACCGTTGCGCTCGGCTCTGCGGTCTCGGTCGGACTGGCCGTCACCGTCGGCTCCATCGTTGCGGCCGGCTCGATCGTCTCGCTCGGTTCGGGCGTCCCCACCTCGTCCTGCAGGACGACGAACGCAGGCTGCCCGCTCTCGTCCGCGACGACCTCTCCATGCTCGTGGCGACCGTCTTCCGGATCACCGAACGAGCCCGGCCCTGCGAGTGCTGGCACGCTGGCCAGCGCCAACGCCAGCACTGCGGCCAGGACAGCGAATCGGTACCCCTTCCGACCCGCGCGCAACCAGCCGGACACCCTCCTGAGCGCCGGCTGTACGGTACCCGTTTCCCGTGCGTCGGCTGGCGCGTCATGCCGCTTCTGGTGTCGCTCGGCCATCGGTTTCCCTCCTGCGGATATGACTCCCCACCAAGCTTCGCGGTCGCCCTGTCCGCCTGCCAGGAGCGGAATCTCCTAGCCCAAAGGGGGAACGGCTCCGTACGCGAGGGATACTCGTCCGCGTGCGTTCCGGGTCACGCCGGTTCCATGCCTACCCCGTCACGTCTCCTCGATTCTCGTGGTACGCATCCTCGCTGGACACTCGACGCTCGCCTTCCCTGGCAGGGCGACACGAGATGCACTCCCGCCGATCGGGTGGCCTGTGACCCCTTGACATCCATCTCTGCCAGCCACCATGCTGCCAACAGTCGGTCGGGCCGAAGGGAGGTCTGTATGCCCGTCCAGCCTGGCTCGGTCGTCCGTTTCCGCCACCGCGAGTGGGTCGTCCTCCCCAGCGGCGACGACGAACTCGTCCTCCTCCGCCCGCTCACCGGAACGAGCGAGGATGCGGTGCCCGTGCACCGGCAGCTCGCCGATCTCCTCGCTTACACCCTTCCGAGCGAGCGGATCGAGCCGGCCCGCTTCCCGCTCCCCGACCCCACTCAGCTCGCCGACGCCGAGGCTGTCCGCTTGCTCGGTCAGGCCACTCGCTTGCTCCTGCGCGAGGGGGCTGCTCCCTTCCGCTCGCTCGGCCGCATCTCGGTGCGCCCCCGCCCCTACCAGCTCGTCCCGCTCCTCATGGCACTGCGACTCGACCCGGTGCGCCTCCTCATCGCCGACGACGTCGGCGTCGGCAAGACGATCGAGGCCGGTCTCATCGCCCGCGAGCTCTGGGACAGTGGCGCGATCCGCCGCCTCGTCGTCCTCTGCCCACCACCGCTCACTGACCAGTGGGCGACCGAGCTCCGCGAGAAGTTCAACCTGGAGCCGGTCGTCGTCGGCCCAGCCACGCTCGCGGCGCTCGAGCGCACGCTCCCGCCCGGTCGCTCGGTCTATCGCCACTACCCGGTCATCGTCGCCTCGATCGACTTCCTCAAGCTCCCCCGCAACCGCGAGCCGTTCCTCGCCGAGGCGCCCGATCTGGTCATCGTCGACGAAGCACACGGCGTCGTCCCGGCGACGGCCGCCGAGCGCGACCCGCGGCACCTCCGCTACCAGCTCGTCGCCGAACTGGTGCGCGACGCGCGCCGCCACCTCATCCTGCTCACCGCCACCCCGCACTCGGGTATCCAGCGCGCCTTCCAGCGCCTGCTCGGCCTGCTCGACCGCGACTTCGAGCAGTGGAACCTCGACCAGCTCGAGCGCGACCAGCGCGAGCGGCTCGCCCGCCACCTCGTCCAGCGCACCCGAGCCGATATCCGCCAGCAGTGGCAGGAACCGGTGCAGCTCTACCCGCAGCGGCAGGCACAGGAGACGACGTACCAGCTCTCCGCAGCCTACAAGGCGCTCTTCCAGGACACCTTCGCTTTCTGCCGAGAACTCGTCGAGCGTAGCCGTACGCTGCCCGAACGCCAGCGCCGCTTCCAGTGGTGGGCTGCCCTCACGCTCCTCCGCTGCGTCATGTCCAGCCCGCGTGCCGGCGCCCAGGCGCTCGAACGCCGCGAACTCCCCAGCGAGGAGGAGAGCGAGCTCTCTGTACTCACCGAGGAAGCCGAGGCCGACGGCACCGAGCCGGCCGAACTCTTCGGTCTGGAACCGAGCGAGCAGCCACCGCTCGACGAGGTGCCGACCCACCGGCTCACGCTCGCCACCGACCGGACGCTCCCGCTCGCCGACAAAGACCGGCGCCGGCTGCGCGACCTGGCCGTCCGTGCTCGCGCCATCGAGCAGGATCCGGCGCACGACAGCAAGCTCCAAGCGTGTCTCGCTACCGTCCGCCAGCTCCTCGCTGGGGGTTCGGCACCGGTCGTCTGGTGCGTCTTCGTCGAGACCGCCGAGTACGTCGCCGAGCGGCTTGACGCTGCGCTCCGGCCCGACTTCCCCGACCTCGAGGTCGCCTGCCTCACCGGACGGATCGGCGAGGAAGAGCGACGCGAGCGCGTGCGCCAGCTCAGCCAGGCACCGCGGCGGCTCCTCGTCGCCACCGACTGCCTGAGCGAGGGCGTCAACCTTCAGGAGGCCTTCGACGCCGTCCTCCACTACGACCTGCCCTGGAACCCGAACCGCCTGGAGCAGCGCGAGGGCCGCGTCGACCGCTTCGGTCAGCCGAAGCCGGTGCTGACGGCTGTCCGCCTGTACGGGCGCGACAATCCGGTCGACGCCGAG
>BEID01000278.1 GCA_002898975.1 bacterium HR27
TGGCGTGTGGGTGTATGACACCGCTACGCTCGAACCGATCGCTCACCTTCTCCCGGGGTGGCTCCTGCGCGGGGTAGTCGTCACGCCGGGTGGTGCCATCGTCGCGATCGCCGAGCGCGTACGTGGTGATCAGTTGATCGTGCTGGATGGTGAGGAGCCTACTCTGCTCGTGACGCTACCTGAGCATGTTAGTGAGCGTTTGGATTGACACGAAAGGACGGTTGCTCGTGACTACGCTCACGAAGCGCGAGCGCGTGCAAGCAGCACTGGCAGGCCAGGCTGTGGATCGGCCGCCGGTCTGTTTCTGGCACCACTTCCGCCCTCATGGTTCCGGGTACCGTCTCGCCGAGTTGACCTTTGAGTTCTTCGTCCGTCGTTTTGACCTCGATATTGCGAAGCTGATGCCCGATTTACGCTACCCCTTCCCCCGGCGCTGTATCGCTGATCTCGAGGACTGGTATCTGGTCGATACCATCGACTTCAGGCGGAGCCGCTACGGTGGTGAATGGCTACGAGCGGTTCGCCGTCTGCGGCAACTCGCTGGGCCCGACGTGCCGATCGTGGTCACCGTCTTCAGCCCACTGACGCAAGCGCTCTACTTTGCAGCGCGGCCCGAACTCGTCCTGCAGCACGCGGCAGAGCATCCAGCCGTGGTCCATGGGGCGCTCGCTGTGCTTGCCGAAAACATCCGTCGCCAGATCGAGGTCACGATCGAGGCTGGCGCTGACGGTGTCTTCTTCGCGCTCCAGGGGTGCACGGCCGCGGTTATGTCGCGCGAGCGGTACCGTGAACTCGGGCGCCCCTATGATCTCCTGGCGCTCGGTGGCGCTGCCGATGGCTGGCTGAACGTCCTCCATGTGCATGGTGATCGGGAACTCTTCTTCGACGAAGTCCTAGACTATCCAGTACAGGTGTTCAGCTGGAGCGATCGCCGCGCTGGCCCATCCCTGCGCGAGGCTCGTCAGCATACGCAAAAGTGCTTGATGGGCGGTTGGGACGAGTTCGGACCACTCGTGCATGGTCCGCTCGAGGCGATCCGTGCCGAGGCTCGGGATGCGATCGAGCAAACGAACGGGCGGGGATTGATTTTGGCGAACGGCTGCTCGGTTCCTGACGATACCGATGAGCGCTGGCTCGCCGCAGCTCGCCAGGTCGTCGAGGAGCTGATGGTACCACGGTGATCCGATCAGCTCGTCAGACTGTTCCAGCAGCTCCCGGCGCAACCGCGGCGAGCGATGTCACGGGACGACGAGGAGCGAACGCTGCGCCACGACTTCGCCGTTCAACAACACGGTCACGCTGTACGGTATCGGGGCCGCTCCTGTCTCGGCTGGCAGGTCGACGGGGAGCGCGATCCAGCTGGATGAGAGCGTGAGCCCACTCAGTGGCTGACGATCGATCTCCGTACCAGCACGCTGCCAGACTACTTCGACAAGGTCGTTCGCCTGGAGATTCTCGACGAAAAGAGCGACGTAGATGCGCGCCGGCGATTGGATCTCCTGCACTGCCGCACCGACTGGGACACCGGTACCGGGCTGGACTGCCCGTACCAGCCGAACATCCACGATACGAGCTGTGGTAGCCGACGGCGTCGGCGTAGGTGTCGCCCCGGTGATACGGAAGGTACTGTGGGCGATCAGCTGCTGCTCGGCGAAGACCTCGACCGTGTAAGTGCCAGCTGGGAGCGGTTCCTCGCGCTCGAGTGTGAAGGTGCGGATGAATGGAGAACGCAGGTCGTCTGCCCCTCTTTCGGTCAGAACCTGACCGTCGATCGTCCAGCGGCTCCAGAGATTCCCCTGAAGGTCGAGGGGAGGATCGACGAGAACAGCGATGACACGCGTGGTCCCTTCGGGAAAGACATCGAAAGCGCGGATCTGGTCTCCATCGCCTGGGGGTGCGTCGGTGAAAACCAGAGTAGTCTGCTGCCCGCTCGTCGTCCCGCTTCCTTGGCCGACGGAGAACACGAGCGAGTCGACGAAGCGATCATCGACAGAGAGGCGAACGGCATACTCTCCGTTGGCCAAGGGCACGTCGCTCGGAAAAGCGAGCGCGATCCAGTGGCTGCCTTGTAACGCATCGGCGATCTGTCGTTCGCTCCTGCCGATCTCGTTCGCCCCGCGAATCCACACCGCCGCCAGGCGCGTACCTGCTGGAAGATCGGTGACGCGCACGACGAGGTAGAGCTGCTGGGTGCCAGCAGGCACGGACGTACGTTCATCGCGGGGCGTTCCATCCGCGGCGATCTGGGTTGCCAGGACCAATTGCCCGATGATCGGTTCGGGGCGATAGCGAACGTCGTTGGTATCGGGCGTCAGGACACTCACCGGAAGTGCCGTGGGGGTCGGAGTTACCCGCTCGACTGGAGGTTGCACGGTGGAGCAGCCGAACAGGACGATGACCATGAACAGGAAGAGAGCGGCAAGGGTAAGGGAACGGTGTCCGGTCACTCGTCACCAGCCCGTCGTTGCTTGCCGGGGCGCCGGTAGGCACCGAAGACCGCATGGTACTCTTCGGCCGCGTCTTGGGCAGTAAGGTGAACGTAGATACGTGTCGTGACGGGGGAGGCATGCCCCAGGATCGCTTGTACAGTGGACTCCCGGACCCGGCGCCGTACCAGTTCCGTCGCTAACCCATGCCGGAACGAGTGAGGCGTTACCGGAAACTCGACGCCGGCTTCCTCGCACAGGCGACTCACCAGGGCTTGAACAGTACGCGGGGCGATCGGCCGACCAGGTTGACCGGGCCGGTCGCGACCGCTGAAGGCCGGGTATGTTCCGCTACCACGGCCACTGTCACCGCGGGCTTGCCAATACGCGAGGAGCGCCTCTGCTGTCTCGCTGTCGAAGTGGACCGTGCGGCTCTTGCCTCCCTTCGCGCGGTAGATGCGCGCTGTTCCTGTTTCCAGATCGATGTCTTGCTTGCGGAGCGCGCAGAGTTCCGACACACGGACTCCGGTTCGGAACAGGAACAGGATCAGCGCGCGGATCTTGAGGCGACGGAGCTCGCGTGTCGGGTTCGTTTGCGGTGGGAGGCGCCGCACGTGTTCGACGATCCGTTCCAGTTCCTCCGTACGGACATCGGGTGGAGGCGGTGTGAAACGCGGCAAGAGCGCGGATGCCCGAACCCGCAGTTTCTCGGTCGACAGCGTCGGGTGGAGGTCGAACGAGACGAGATAGGCGTAGAACTTCCGCACCGCTGCGAACGTGGTCTGAGCCGTCCGCATTCGGGAAACTTGTTCGGGCGTCCTGATGTCCTCCGGTACGAGGTCGCGCAAGAACGCGAGCGCGTGATCCTCGCGCAGTGCGTCGATGGGTGGCTCGGGATCGATTCCCTGACTGTCGGCGAGATGCCGCGGGAACTTCTGCAGCGCGATGCGGTAGGTGGAACGGCTCCGGGGGGACAAGCGGAGATCAGCGAGGAACCGCTCGATCGCTTCGGCGATAGTCGGTTG
>BEID01000279.1 GCA_002898975.1 bacterium HR27
TGATCGAAGCCTTTCTCGCACACATCCAGACGGCGATCGAGCAACGGATCGATGCGCTCTGGCACGAACGGGAGCGCCGTCGCCGTCGAGTCGCGCTCGGAAAAGGGCTCACGCTCGTTCTGGTGCTTCTGGCGGCGATTCCGCTGACGCTGGTCGCCGGCCTCGCCGCCGGTGCGACCGGCATCGCCGTTGTGTGGATCGGCCTCGTCGTGCTCGTCGTGGCAGCCGGGTACGTCTACCGCGTGTGACCTCACGCACCCACCGGAGCGGCACTCTCCTGGTAAAGGCGTGCCCGGAGCGCGAGCAGATCACCCCGTAGCTGGTCGTCCTGGCGCAATTGCTGCTCGATCTTCTCGATACCGTGCAGGATCGTCGTGTGATCGCGGCCACCGAGCCGCTGACCGATCTCGACCAGCGACAAGCCCAGCTCGTCCCGCAGGAGATACATCGCCACCTGTCGGGGAACCACGATTTCCCGACGTCGACCAGGCCCCACCAGCTCGGCGAGCGAAACCCGGTAGTAACTGCACACGGCCTGCAGGACGAGTTCCGGTGTGAGCTGCTCCCGCCGCAGCTTCCCATCGTTCTCGCTCAGCGCCTCGACCGCGAGCTGCAACGTGATCGGCTGGTGCAGGAGCTGCGACAGCGCGACGATACGATTGAGTGCACCTTCCAGCTCACGAATGTTGCTCTCGACACGGCGGGCCACGAACTCGACGACATCGTCCGGAATCCGTACACCGAGTTCGCGACTCTTTTCGATGAGGATCGCCTGCCGCGTTTCCAGATCCGGCGGCTGAATGTCGGCGAGAAGCCCTCCTTCGAAGCGGGAGCGCAACCGGTCAGCCAGGTCAGGAATCAACCGTGGCGGGCGATCACTGGAAATGACGATCTGTTTCCCCGCCTGATAGAGTGCGTTGAACGTGTGGAAGAACTCTTCTTGGGTGCTTTCCTTGCCGGCGATGAACTGGATGTCGTCGATCATCAGGATATCGATCGTGCGATACCGATTGCGGAACTCGTCCGTCCGCTGATGACGAATGGCGTTGATGAGTTCGTTCGTGAAGACTTCTGACGAGACGTAACACACCCGGAACGCCGGCCGATTCGCCAGTGCACGGTGGCCGATTGCATGAAGTAGGTGCGTTTTCCCGAGGCCGACTCCTCCATAGATGAACAAAGGGTTGAACTTCTCGCCAGGCCGATCGGCGACCGCGAGGGCCGCCGCATGGGCGAGACGGTTGTTCGGGCCGACGACGAACTTCTCGAACGTGTACCGGGGGTTCAAGCCATGATCGGGCGAGGGAGCCAATGTGAGTTGCTTCGTTTGTGGTTCCGCACTATCAGCCGCCGCACCACGGCGCTGGATCTTGCGAGAGCTGGGTACCACTTCTCCTTCTGCGCCGAGCACGGTGAATTGCACCGTGACCGGTCGCCCGAGCAAGAGCGATAACGTCTCCTGGATATCGGCAGCGAATTTGCTGCGGAGCTGCTCAGCGGCGAAACTCGATGCCGCCGCGATGGTCGCGCAGTCATCCTCGAAGGCGACCAGCTGTGTATGCTTGAGCCAGGTCTCGAAGTTCGCCCGCGAAACACGCTTCGCCAGATCTCCTAGAGCAACCTGCCAGAGCTGCTTCGGCCGCATGATGATCCCCCACAGGCGTGTACGTACACTCGCACCTGGATCGTAGCATGGGCCTCTCCGGCTGACAAGCAGTGCCTTACTGGCACAGAAACGTCGAGCCGGGCGTGAGCCCGGCTCGAACGCGGGAAGGGGAGGGGTGGAGCGGTCTATGCAGGAACGACCGTCGTCACCGGAACCACCTCCATTATACGTCAAGCTGTCGTCTGAAGACCGCTCGACCCGATCAGTCGAAGTCCTCGAATAGTTTGACGTCATCGAATGAGCATCGTAGACTTCGGCCCGGTGTGCCCGTTGCGGGGGAGCGATGATGGATCGAGACGAACTGATTCAGCTGATCATCGAAGAAATGCGCGAGGTTATCGCCTATCTCCACCGGCGCAGCCCGCCGCCACTCGACGCTCTCGACCTTTCGATGGCGCAGCTCAAGGTGCTGTTCACCGTCAGCTGCCGCGGCCCGCTCACCATCAGCGAGGTTGCCGAACGTCTCGGTATCAGCCTGCCGACGGCCAGCCACCTGGTCGACCGCGTCGTCCAACTCGGACTGGTCGCCCGGCGGGAGGACGAACGGGACCGCCGACGGACACTCGTCGAGCTGACCGAACACGGGGAGGCACTCTTGCGGCAGTTGCGGCAGGGCAACGAACAGCCGTGGCGCGAGTTGCTCTGCGAGCTTTCACCAGACGACCTGGAAGCCCTGTTACGCGGTGTACGGGCACTGGCCAGAGTCGTTCGGCGCACACGCACGATGAGTCGGCTCTGAGTAGTGGCAAGGAGCGAGCGATCCATGGAAGCACAGACGATCGCCCCGTCAACGGAACGCGAGCAGGCACCGGAGCGACATCGGCTCGCGCTCATTCTTCCAGGCCTCCTGCTCGGTATGCTATTGGCCGCCCTCGACCAAACGATCGTTGGCACGGCCATGCCGCGCGTCATCGCGGAGTTGCAGGGTCTCGAACACTATGCCTGGGTCTTCACTGCGTACATGCTGGCATCGACGGTGACTGTCCCGCTCTACGGCAAGCTTTCGGATATCTACGGGCGGAGAACGTTCTTCTTGTTCGGCATGGTCGTCTTCCTCATTGGCTCGGCACTGTCCGGCATGTCGCAGTCGATGACCCAGCTCATCCTGTTCCGTGCCCTGCAGGGTCTCGGCGGCGGTGCGCTCTTCCCGATCGCGATCGCGATCGTCGGCGATCTGTTCCCGCCGGCCGAGCGCGGGAAGTGGCAGGGGCTGTTTGCCGCCGTCTTCGGTTTCAGCGCGATCGTTGGACCGAGCCTCGGCGGGTGGATCACTGATCACTGGGGCTGGCGCTGGGTTTTCTATGTCAATATGCCGATCGGCCTGCTGGCGCTGCTCACCACCGGACTCACCATGCCCAAGCTGGCTAGCGGGCGGCAGCATCGCATCGACTACCCCGGCGCAGCCTTGCTGGTCGCGGGCGTGACACCGATGTTGCTCGCCTTCTCGTGGGCCGGTACCGAGTATCCGTGGAGATCGGTGCAGATCATCGGGTTGTTCGCCGTCAGCGTCGTCTTCCTTGCGCTCTTCACGGTCATCGAACTGCGCGCCCCCGAACCGATCCTCGACCTCCGGCTCTTCAAGAACCGCATCTACACACCAACGCTCCTCGCGGCTTTCTTGATCGCGATCGGGATGTTCGGAACGATCCTCTACCTGCCGTTGTTCGTCCAGGCCGTACTCGGTCGCACGGCAACGAATTCCGGTGCAGTCTTGACCCCGATGATGCTGGCCTTCGTCTTCTCGAGTGTCGTCGGCGGGCAAATCCTCTCCCGGACCGGTCG
>BEID01000280.1 GCA_002898975.1 bacterium HR27
CGTTCGAGCGCAGTACGCATGATCGCCTGGTTCACGACTGCAAGCACTTGCCGTGCTCGACCTGGCTGGGAGCCGTCGAGGTAGAGCTGGAGAGCGAACGTGGCGCTAGCCGGTTCGACGACGAGGGCACCGGCGACGTCTCCGGAGCGGACGCGCGCGAGCGCCTCGTCCCTGGGCAGGCGTTCCACCTGAACCGCGAGTGACGCGAGCGTGTCCACCAGTGCGTCGGCGAGCGGGTTCGCCGGTGCGGTGACGGCGAGCGTGATGGTGCGGGAGCTACCGCGGTAGACGTAGCCGAGGAGCGACAGGATGACGATCGGAGCGAGGAAGATGAGGGCGAGCGTTCGCCGATCGCGCCGGATTTGCCGAACGATGCGGATGGTGATCGCGAGGACACGCTGCCAGCTCATCGCGATGGCTCCACCGGCAAGACGGGGTAGCCGGCCAGGACCAAAAAGGCGTCTTCGAGCGAATCGTGCCCAGTGAGGGCACGCAGTGCCGCTGGCGTATCGCTCGCGAGCAGCCGGCCACCGCGGAGAAAGCCGAGGAGGTCGCAGCGGTCGGCTTCGTCCATGCTGTGCGTCGAGATCAAGAGCGTCGTTCCCCGGCTGGCGAGCGCGCGGAAGCGTTCCCACAAGATGCGGCGCAGCAGGGGGTCGAGCCCGACTGTCGGCTCATCGAGCACCAGGAGGTCCGGCTCGTGCAGGAGGGCGACGGCGAGCGAGGCACGCTGCAACATGCCGCCGGAAAAGCGGTACAACGGATGGTCGAGCCAGGCCAGAAGATCCAGGTCGGTCGCAAGTTCTTCGATCCGCTGCTCGAGCTGGCGGCGCGGCACACGATAGACAGCACCGAAGAAACGCAGGTTCTCGCGCAAGGTCAGGTCGGGGTAGAGAGCCGGCGCTTGCGGCATATAGCCGATCCGCTGTGCGACGCGCCGGCTGGGCATCGCGGTGCCGAAGACCCAGAGTCGACCTTCGCTCGGCCGCAGTGCACCGACAACCATGCGGAGGAAGGTTGTCTTCCCGGAGCCGCTCGGGCCGAGAAGGCCGTAGATCACGCCACGGGGGATGACGACCGAGAGTCGATCGACAGCACGCAGGGTCCCGAAGACTCGAGAGACGTCGACCGCCTCCACTGCATGCTCCGGCATGAGTACTCCTCGTGCTCGCGCCTCGTCTTGCGCCGTCCGTGCCCTCGCTATCCAGATCATAGCGCGAATCCGACCAGTGTGCTGCGCGCGAGACGGCGAAGCCATCGCTTCCATCCGGCGAGTCAGGGTGCAGGTGCTCGATCGTATTCCGTCCGATGCGTGCCCCGTTAACAGCGTGGTGGGACTGGCGCTTCGCCGGCACGTTCCATTCCGGAGCACATTGCGAGGAGAAGATGTGGAATCAGCGTGGAGAAGTGTAGGCTTCCTCCTTATACATGCGTAACCGTAGGCGCTCTCTTCAGAATGAGACAAGCGTCAAGTTGCGGTGGGTAGTTGACTGTTATCTGATACGACAGCCCTCGCGTTCGGCTCTCGAGCACACGCTCCTGCCCGAGTACGACGAACGTCTTGTTCCTCCTGGACGGCTGCGGATCGAGGCGCTTGACGAGCGCTCGCAAATTTTTTACTATCTGGTTGCACAGTGTTCTGCGACTCGGGAGAAGGTGCAGCAGTGCGTTTGCCGGTCCGCGATGAGGCGCTGGAAGCGCTGCAACACGACACCTACGATGTGCTCGTGATCGGTGGCGGCATCACGGGAGCAGGTGTGGCGATGGATGCCGCCGCGCGCGGCTTGCGGGTCGCGTTGGTCGAGCGTCGTGACTATGCGAGCGGAACGAGCCGCTGGTCCACGAAACTCGTCCACGGCGGGATTCGCTACCTCCCACAACTCGATATCGGCTTGGTGCACGAGGCTCTGGTCGAGCGGGGGCTCCTCCTGCGCAATGCTCCTCGCCTGGTCGAGCCGTTATTGTTCGTCTTGCCACTCTATCGGTTTCTTCTTGTTCCTCCTGGACGGCTGCGGATCGAGGCGCTTGACGAGCGCTCGCAAATTTTTTACTATCTGGTTGCACAGTGTTCTGCGACTCGGGAGAAGGTGCAGCAGTGCGTTTGCCGGTCCGCGATGAGGCGCTGGAAGCGCTGCAACACGACACCTACGATGTGCTCGTGATCGGTGGCGGCATCACGGGAGCAGGTGTGGCGATGGATGCCGCCGCGCGCGGCTTGCGGGTCGCGTTGGTCGAGCGTCGTGACTATGCGAGCGGAACGAGCCGCTGGTCCACGAAACTCGTCCACGGCGGGATTCGCTACCTCCCACAACTCGATATCGGCTTGGTGCACGAGGCTCTGGTCGAGCGGGGGCTCCTCCTGCGCAATGCTCCTCGCCTGGTCGAGCCGTTATTGTTCGTCTTGCCACTCTATCGGTTTCTTCGGCATCCGCTCGGTTTGCGCTGGGTCCCACCGCATCCTCTGCTCCAGACACTGTTCGTTCGGACCGGGTTGCTGACTTATGATCTGCTGGCAGGCCGGCACAATATCGGACGACATCGGCTGCTGTCTACCGATCAGGTCAGCGAAATGGTCCCGGTGCTGCGCCGTGATGGGTTGGCGGCGGCCTTTGGTTACTACGACGCAGGGACGGATGACGCTCGGCTCGTCCTCAATGTTTTGGCGACGGCAGTAGCATACGGTGCGTGCGTGGTCAACTACTGCTCGGTGATCGGCTTCGAGCGACAGGACGGCCGGCTGACAGCTGCAGTCGTACAGGACGAGTTGACCGGCAAGCAGTTTGCGATTCGCGCGCGGCTGTTCGTGAATGCGACAGGGGTGTGGGGAGAGCAACTGGAACGGCTCACCGGGGAGAGTCCAGCGGTCCATATCGCCCCGAGCAAGGGCGTCCATCTCGTGCTGTCCCGAGCCCGATTCGCGATGCGTGACGTCGCCGTCATCTTCCCGGAGACGGCTGATCGGCGCGTTCTCTTTCTCGTGCCGTTCGGAAACATCGTGATCCTGGGGACGACAGACACCGGCTCAGGGCCACTCGAGAGCCCGCTGCCGGAGGACGAGGACGTCGAGTATCTGCTCGACCATGCCAACCAGTACCTCGACACGACACTGACCCGTCGCGACGTGATCAGTGCCTATGCCGGATACCGTCCGCTCATTCGTCGAGGGATGGTGGAGACCACGGCGCAGTTGTCTCGCTCCCACGAACTGATCGAGCATGAGAACGGTCTGATATCGATTCTGGGCGGGAAACTGACGACTTTTCGGAGGATGGCCGAGGAAACCGTCGATGTGGTCGAGCGACGGTTGGGGCGTTCCCCGCGGCATGTCACGGCACAGCTGCCGCTCGCCGGCCGCCATGATCTGGAGCGTGTGGTGGGGGATGTCACGCGACAAGCAGCGGCACTCGGGCTCGAGGCGAGTGTCCCCTGGCTCCTCTG
>BEID01000281.1 GCA_002898975.1 bacterium HR27
CCGGCCGTCGCACGGTCACGTTGATCCAATCGGCTCCGGCTTCTCGGTAGGCTGCGAGCTGCTCGGCGATCGCGGTCGGGCCACCGACGAGCCAGCCGGGCTGCTGGAGTGCCTGTGGTCCTACTTGCTCGGCCAACCGTTCCCGCAGGCGAGCCACCGCGCGCTCGTCGTCCTGGGGTGCCATGTACAGGCCGACCTGCACGGCGACTTGGATCGTCTTCGGGTCACGTCCCTGGACCTCGCACCAGTGTTCCAGCGCAGCCTTCTTCTGGCGAAAGCCCGCCGGATCGATGTACGGGATGTTCCAGCCGTCGGCGTGACGTGCCGCGATGCGAGCGGTGCGCCGCTCGCCAGCTCCACCGACCCAGAGCGGCAAGCGGTGCTGCACCGGCTTAGGCAGGACGCGCGCCTCACGGAGTTGGACCCACCGTCCGTCGAACGTGACCGCGTCCTCCTGGAGGAGACGACGCAGGGCTTGGATACCCTCTTCGAGCTGATCCAGCCGCTCGCGGTCGGGAAGGAACGGATACCCGAAAGCGCGGTATTCCGGCTCGTGCCAGCCAGCACCCAGACCGACCTCGAGACGGCCACCGCTCAGGTGGTCGATGGTGACGATCGACTTGGCCAGCAGCCCGATGTTGCGGAACTGCACGGCGAACACCATGCAACCAAAGCGGATGCGTTGTGTCTCACTGGCGATCGCCGAGAGGAGGGACACGGCCTCGAAGTGCGGAATGCGATCCGAGGTGCGGGCGTAGAAATGATCCCACACCGAGAACCAATCGAACCCCTGTTCATCGGCGAACCGCCACAGGCGGCGCAATTCCTCGATGGTCGTGTTCTGCGGGCCGACGTGAATCCCGAACCGCACGGCGCGCTCCCTTCGTTCCGTTCGCCTCTGGTCGCAACCGACTCGAGCTTACCGCGGCAGGGTAGCGGTGAGGAATGCCCCGCCGGTTAGCCGCTGCAGGATCCGGCGGGGCGAGACGCGCTGTCACGCTCAGGCGAACAGTAGATCGCTGAACGTGTAGAGGCCAGGCGGCCGGTTGCGGATACGACGTGCGGCTTCCAGAGCACCGCGCGCATAGGCCCGGCGGTTCTGGGCCCAGTGGGTAAATTCGAGTCCCTCGTCGTCGCTCGCCAGGAGCACGCTGTGCCGCCCGACCTCACCCCCGGCGCGGACAGCATGTAGACCGACTTCACCGGGGCGGCGCGGCGCTTCACCTGGTCCACGCCCGTAGACCGGCGTCAACGCTGGCTCGGCCTGGGCGGCATCGAGGGCGCGTAGCAGCGCCAGAGCCGTACCCGATGGCGCGTCGCGCTTGCCCCGGTGGTGACGCTCGATGATCTCGATATCCCAATCGACGAAGAGGCGGCGCAACTCGGGAAGGATGCGGAGCAGCACGGCGATTCCGAGACTGAAGTTCGCTGCGTGGACGATCGGGACGTGCTGAGCCGCATCCAGGAGAGCAGCCTGGTGCGCCTCGGCGAGACCCGTCGTACCGCTGACGAGCGGCACACCGGCGCTGGCGGCGGCGCGCGCCGCTGCCAGCGTGAGGTCGGGGTGACTGAAGTCGATCGCCACGTCCACGAGGCGCATGAGATCGGGCAACGCGTCGGTCAGCAGGAGCGAGGGCGGGAGTGCCGCCCGGAGCGTTGCCGTATCGCGGCCCGGCCGAACGAACCCGGCAACGACCGCGATGTCGCGAGCGCTCGACGCGACGTCGAGGACAGCCTGACCCATTCGCCCGGTGATGCCGATGACGCCGATCCGGAGCATCAGGCAGCCTCCCCCAGACGGCTGGCCAGCAGCGGTGCCGTGTGGGGACAGGTGGCGAGGATGTGTACAAGGCGCTGGCGGTTCGCGTCGCTTAGAGGTGCAAGCGGAAGGCGGACTGTCCCCGCACACAAGCCGAGCATTTCGGCCGCGGCCTTGACAGGAACGGGATTCGTTTCGAGGAAGAGCGCTCGCGCCAGCGGGAAGAGTTCGTGGTGGAGCGCGCGTGCTCTCTCCATGTCACCCTGCAGGGCTGCACGTACGAGTGCCGCCATCGCCGCTGGTGCGACGTTGGCGACGACCGAAATGACGCCGCGACCGCCCACGGCGATGATCGGCAGCGTGAGGGAATCGTCACCGCTCAGCACAGCGCAGCGCTCACCGACTGCCAGGACGAGTTCGCTGATCTGGTCGAGCGAGCCGCTGGACTCCTTGATCGCGACGACCGGTGCCTGCTCGACCAGGCGTCGGGCCGTCTCTGGTGCCAGGTTGACTCCGGTTCGTCCCGGCACGTTGTAGACGACGAGCGGGAGATCGACCGCGTCGGCGACCGCGACCACGTGTCGGACGAGCCCTTCCTGTTGCGGCTTGTTGTAGTACGGCGTCACGACCATCGCGGCATCGGCACCGAGTTCCCGTGCGATGCGCGTCCGCGCGATCGTGGTGGCGGTGGAGTTCGTGCCGGTTCCGACGATGACCGGCACGCGTCCCGCCGCGCGCTCGATGACGAACGCAGCGACACGCTGCCACTCCTCCTCGGTCAGGCTCGGCGTTTCCCCGGTCGTCCCGCAGGGGACGAGGCCGTCGACTCCCTGATCGATGAGCCAGTCCACCAGGCGAGCGAGCGCTGGCTCGTCGATCCGGTCGCCGGTGAACGGTGTGATCAATGCGACGAACGTGCCCTGGAACATGCCATTCCCTCCCATCTCGCTCCGACACGGAGTCCGAACCGATTCGAAATTCGTGCGTGGTCACCATGCGCACCGAAGCCGTGGTGCGCGAGAGACGCGCTACACGATTCGGCGTGCCACAGTCCGGTGATGCGCGTCGCGTACGCGAACGAGCGTTCAAGGAGCGAGGGAATGGCGTTTCAGGGGGTAGACACGACGGGGTGCTGCTGGCAGCTGTGCTGACCAGCTTCGGGGGACAACTGACACTCTGAGGGCTCGCCTGTCTTCGATCAGCATCGTCGACTCCGCTCGAGAGCCCGACCAGTCGCATCGTACCAACTCCTCGTCGTCTCGTCAAGCGCAGCACTCGTCGAACTCGCGGACAAGCTGTCTCGTCATGCTCGCGAGCTGGTCGACGCGGTGCCAGCGCGGTCAGCACGGAGCAGCGGCAGATGCCGAAACACCGGATCCGCCACCGTGTGCGCAGACCTCCCGCGTGCTCACCGTTGGCTGTATCGGGCACCGCTGCGCCCCGATCACGGTGCGTCGAGGCGGACTCGTGGCTGTGGCGTGGTGCGCCGATCTCGTCGCCGCTCGACCGGCCGGCCCGCTCAGAGTGTGCTGGGCCGGGTGCCCATGGCCGGAGAAGCGCTCGCTTGCCGGTGCCTGGCAGGCGGTCAGGGGCGCACCAGTGCGGGGGAGTTCGCGGCGCCTGGGGTGATCCGGCCTAGCGCGATAGCTGGCGGTCGGCACGTTCGCGAGTGTACC
>BEID01000282.1 GCA_002898975.1 bacterium HR27
AACGATCGTCGTCGTCGATACGGGCTCGAACGATTGGTCGGAACGAGTCGTTGCTGCCTATCGCTCCCGTGATGCACGGGTCCTCTGGCTCGAGGCTGGTGCGCCACCGAACGGCTGGAACGGCAAGGCGTGGGGTTTACATCGAGCGTGCCAGCACGTCGATGCCGACTGGTACCTCGTGCTCGATGCGGACGTGCGCCCCGATCCCATGCTCGCCCACCGGCTTTTGGCCGCAGCCCAAAAACTCGGGGCTGCCTGTGTGAGTGTCGCGTTGACGCAGACGCTCATGCCGGATCGCCTGAGCTGGCTCCTCCACCCTGCATTCCTCGCGACACTGGTCTACCGCTATGGTGTCCCTGGGCGGGTCACGACACAGTCGTCCAACATGCTCGTCAATGGCCAAACGCTCCTGCTGCGTCGCGACGCTGTCCAGCACCTGGACGGTCTCCATGCTGTGGCACGGGCAGTTGCTGAGGACATCGCGATCGGGCGACGTCTGGCCCGATCCGGTTACCGGGTCGCTTTCCTCGAATCAATCGACCGCTCATTCGTCACCATGTATCCCGACGGCAAAACACTCTGGCGATCCTGGCCCCGTTCTCTCCCGGCAACCGACGAGCAGCCACCCTGGCTTACCCTGCTCGATTTTCTCCTCCTGCTGACGACTCAGGCAGCCTGGTTACCGCTCCTCCTGCTGAGCTGGCGCCAGCGGTCGTTTCGATCGCTTGCAACTGTCACCACTATCCTGCGCTTGGGAATGGCGATCGGAATGCGGCGCGCCTATCGACCATTGCGGTGGTGGTACTGGCTTGCGCCGCTCATGGATCCACTCGTCGTCGCGCGGCTCCTGCAGGAGGCACTGGTCGGTACACCAACCTGGCGCGGACGCGTCATCGAGAGGGGGAAACATGCGTAGGTTGTCGCTCGCCTGGCTCCTGTATGGAGCATACGCGCTCGCGCTCGCTTTCGGTGTCGGTGGAATCGCGATCGCGCTCAACAATCCAGCGCTCTGGGCCGATCTGGAACTCGGCCGAGCCGTCTATGCCTTCGGCATGCGGTGGGGTGGCACGGCTTATATCGTGCTCGGTGCCCTTGCTCTGCTCGTCTGGGCCTGGCAAGCGATAGGTCCGCGCAAGACGCTCAGTTTCTTCCTCGTGACCGTACCGATTTCTCTGATGGCCGAGCTGATCGGGACGAGCACCGGCTGGCCGTTCGGCAATTACAGTTACACGTCCGGACTCGGCTGGAAGATTCTCGACCGTGTGCCATTTACGATCCCGCTGTCCTGGTTCACGGTCGGCTTGAGTGCGTACCTCCTGGCCATCGCGCTTCGCTGTAGGATATCCCCCCACCTTCCAGCTTGGAGCACTGTTCCCATCGGTGTCTGGCTTCTCGTCGTCTGGGATCTGGTGCTCGATCCAGCGATGGCGCACGAGTCGATGCAGGCGCGCTTTTGGGTCTGGCACCAGAGCGGTGCGTACTACGGAATGCCGGTCATCAACTTTTTTGGCTGGGCATTGACAGGCTTCATCTTTATGAGCATCAGCCGACGAGTCTGGGGTCAGGAGCCCGACCGCTGGTCTCCCACGTTCCCGTGGGCTATCTACACCGCAAATGTCATTTTTGCGAGCGCACTCTGCGCAGCAGTCGGCCTCTGGGGCCCGATCGCCCTTGCCGCTCTTGCGGGACTTCTTCCGGCGACGATCGCGCTGCGACGTGCTGGTAGCGACAGAGAACGACATCCTCGATTCAAACGGGAACCGTTCCAGGACGCGCTCGTCGAGGAGATGGCCTGGCGCTCTCTCGCGACGCTGGCGCGGCTCACGCTCCGGAGTCGGAGTCTCCAGACGTACGGGCTCGAACTCGTGCCAGCCCATGGCCCGGCTGTGCTCGCTCCACAGCATATCCATCACCTCGATGACGGTCGGGTGCTACTCGCGACTATTCCGCGCCCACTGCGTTTTCTGGTTGCCCTCGACTGGGTACCGAACCGGCGTTGGCGGTGGTTGATGGAACTCCTGTGCCGCCTGGCAGGCTGGCCCGTGATCGTCCGCCCTTCGGAGCGCGACCGCCCGGGAATACAGTACGGCACTGCTGAAGCGCAGCTCTTGCTGGTTCGCGGCTTGCGTGACGCGGTGCGCCGGGTCGCGGCCGGACAACTGCTGGTCGTGTTTCCGGAAGGGTATCCACTCATCGACCCGCATCTTCCCGGACACCGCGCGACAGTCGAGGGGATCAAACCGGGAGCGATCTGGATCGCTCAGCGAGCCGCCCGTCGCCTCGGTACTCCCATTCCGGTGATTCCAGTCCGCCTACGCTTCGAGCAGCGTGCTGCCCAGCTGATTTTCGAACCACCGATTTTGGTCAGTGCCGACTGCTCGACCGTCTCGACAGCGGCACTGCTTGCCGATCGGCTCGGGGTGCAGGCGCTGAGGACAACGACCAATACACGGGAAATCGCTGTGGAACTCCTGGGAAAGGATCCTTAAGTGACGCACGTCGTCGTCATCGGTGCTGGTATCGGTGGACTCGCCACCGCTCTCCGGCTTCTCCACCACGGTTATCGTGTCACGGTCGTCGAGTCGCTCGATCGGATCGGCGGCCGGGCCGGTGTCCTACAGCTCGGGCCCTACCGGTTCGATACCGGGCCAACCCTGATCACGCTACCGTCATTGCTCGACGAACTCTGTCGCCTCGCGGGAACCACGCTGGACGACGAGCTCCGTCTCGTCCGACTCGCACCGGCCTACCGGATCCTGTTCAGTGACGGTGAGTACTTCGATTATTGGGGTGAAGCTGAACGCGACGAAGCCGAGGTCGCCCGTTTTTCTCCTGATGCGGTACCGGGATTTCGTCAGTTTTTGCGCGCGACGCAACGGATCTATGAACGAGCCTTCGAGGATCTCGCTCGTGTCCCGTTCGATAAGCTAGCGACCTTTGTCCGCATTCTTCCCGAGCTGTTGGCTCTACGGGCACACGAGAGCGTCTATCGTTTCGTCGGACGATACGTACGCGAACCGCACCTGCGGATGGTCTTCTCGTTTCACCCGCTCTTCATCGGCGGCAATCCGCTTCGAGCCAGTGCGATCTACAGCATCGTCCCCTATCTCGAACGGCGCGAAGGTGTCTTCTTCGCCCACGGCGGTATGGCGTCGGTAGTCGCTCTCCTGGGCCGGCTGGTCCGACGACTCGGCGGCACGATCCAGCTCAACGCGCCAGTCGAATGCCTTCTCACGAATGGACGTGGGCAGGTAATCGGCGTGGGTCTGGCTGATGGCAGGACGGTGGCAGCCGACGCCGTGGTCGCGAACAGCGATGTCGCCACGACGATTTTCGAGTTGCTCCCGGCCGCAGAGCGGCCGAGACTGCTTGCCGCCTGGCTCCGTCGGGCACGCTATTCGATGAGTTGTTACCTTCTCT
>BEID01000283.1 GCA_002898975.1 bacterium HR27
GGCAGCAGCAACGAGCTGAGGAATGTCGGTCGCCGAGAGAGGGAGGTTTTCGCCGATCGTCGCTGTGCCGCCATTGCCGGGGGCAACCAGGACCCGCGACACGGCTGGGGAACGGGAGAGTGCCCAGGCGAGCGCATGTTCGCGCCCGCCGCTCCCGACGATCAGGACGGTGAGCCGTCGCTGTGCCATCGACCTCACTCCCATTCGATGGTGGCTGGTGGCTTAGACGTGATGTCGTACACGACCCGATTCACCCCGGGCACCTCGTTCACGATGCGGTTGGCGATCCGCGCTAGCAAATCGTCAGGCAGTCGTGCCCAGTCTGCCGTCATGGCATCGGAGCTGGTCACCGCGCGGACAGCAATCACGCGGGCGTAGGTGCGCTGGTCACCCATGACGCCCGTCGAATAGACCGGGAGGAGTACCGCGAAGAACTGCCAGAGTGCACGAGCGAGCCCGGCCGCCTCGACCTCCTCGCGCACGATCGCGTCGGCCCGCCGCACGATCGCCAGTGCCTCTTCGGTCACCTCGCCGAGAATGCGGACGGCCAGTCCGGGTCCGGGGAACGGCTGGCGTTGCACGATTTCCTCTGGGAGGCCGAGCAGGCGGCCGATCGCCCGCACTTCGTCTTTGAAGAGATACCGGAGCGGCTCCAGGAGTTCGAACTGGAGATCGTCCGGTAGGCCACCGACGTTGTGGTGCGTCTTGATCTTGGCTGCGGTTTTCGAGGCATGCCGAGCAGCACTCTCGATGACATCGGGGTACAGCGTCCCTTGCGCGAGGAAACGGAACGGTCCTCGCTCACGGGCGACCTGCTCAAAGACACGCACGAATTCTTCGCCGATGCGCCGGCGCTTCTCCTCGGGGTCGACGACGCCGCGCAGGCGCGCGAGGAAGCGCTGGCGCGCATCGACCGCGACCAAGGGCATCCGGAAGTGCTGACCGAAAACCTCGCGAATCGTTTCCGCTTCGCCCTCGCGCAGGAGGCCGGTGTCGACGAAGACCGGCGTGAGCTGGTCACCGATGGCGCGATGAATGAGTGCGGCTGCGACGCTCGAATCAACTCCACCGGAAAGTGCAAGCAGAACGCGATCGCCGCCGACTCGCTCGCGAATCTCCCGTACGGCACGCTCGACGAACGATTCCGGTGTCCAGGTTGGCCGGCAACCACACACGTCGTAGAGAAAGTTGCGGAGGATCATGCTGCCGAGCGGTGTGTGGGCCACTTCGGGATGGAACTGCAAGCCAACGAGATGCCCTTTGGCCATCGCCGCGAACGGTGCATTTGCCGACCGGGCCAGCGGTACGAAGCCGGGCGGGAGTTCGTCGATGCGGTCGCCGTGACTCATCCACACATCGAAGCGGCGTGGGAGGTTCGCGAAAAGAGGGTGCTCGGCGATGATGTCGACGACAGCTGGGCCGTATTCGCGCTCCGTTGCTGGGGCGACCCGTCCACCGAGCGCGTGCGCGAGCAACTGCATACCGTAGCAGATGCCCAGTACGGGAAGACCGCTCTGGAGCACCCAGTTGGGCAGGTGCGGGGCGTCCGGCTCGTAGACGCTGGCTGGCCCACCCGACAGGATGATCCCCTTCGGGGCGAGTCGCTGGATGACCTCCCACTCGACGTCGTGTGGTACCAGTTCGCAGTACACGTTCGCTTCACGGACCCGGCGGGCGATCAGCTGTGCGTACTGCGAGCCATAGTCGAGAATCACGACAGAATCGGTCGCCGGAGACGTTGGCTCGGTTCGGGACGGGACATCGATCGGTCGGGACACGTCGTGGCGCCTCCGTTCGAAGGTGCTGGCTGGCCTCCACGTCCGGCGAACGGACGTAGACAACAGCTCGATTGTACCGAACACTGGAGCATGACCGTGGCGTGTCGGTCGAGCGAGCAACGAGGAACGGAGCGGTCATGCGCGAGCTACGGATTGCGGTGCTCATTTCGGGGGGCGGGCGTACGCTCGCCAACCTGTTGCGTGTCCAGCAGCAGGGTGAGTTGCCAGGGCGGATCGAACTCGTCGTGAGCAACCGGGAGCAGATTCCTGGCAACGAGATCGCGCGCCAGGCCGGCATTCCGCTCGTCATCGTCCCATCCCGTGGTGTCCCGGAGGCAACCTTCGCTGAACGGGTCTATGCTGCGCTAGATACGTATGCCATCGATCTGGTTCTGCTCGGGGGTTTTCTCCGGCGGTTGCCCGTGCGGCCCGATTATCGGTGGCGAATCATGAACATCCATCCGTCGCTCTTGCCGCTTTTCGGTGGACGCGGTATGTACGGCGAGCGTGTGCACCGTGCTGTGCTGGAGAGCGGGATGAAGGTGTCCGGATGCACGGTGCATTTCGTCACGGACGAGTTGGATCGCGGGCCGATCATTCTCCAGGCTTGCGTTCCTGTCGAAGAGGACGATACACCCGAAACGCTGGCCGCACGTGTCTTCGCTGAGGAATGCCGCCTCTACCCGGAAGCGGTTCGGCTCTTCGCGGCCGGACGCCTCGTCGTCGATGGGCAGCGCGTACGCATCCTGCCGGCTCCGGCTGGGAAAACGACGGAGGAGACAGCATGAGCAAGCTTTCCTATCGTGACCAGCTCGATACGCCATGCCTCGTCGTCGATCTCGATCTCCTCGAGCGGAACATCCAGGAGATGAGCACCTACGCGCGGTCGCGCGGCCTCGCCTTACGGCCGCACGTCAAGACGCACAAGACAGCCGAGATTGCGACCATGCAGCGACAGTCCGGGGCGGTCGGGGTGACCTGTGCCAAGCTGGGGGAAGTCGAGGCGCTAGCGGCCGCGGGTGTCGTGGACGACGTCCTCCTCGCGTACCAGATCGTCGGCGAGCAGAAGATCGCGCGTCTCCTCGCCTTGCTCGATCGACTGCAGGTGGCTGTTGCGGTGGATAGCGTCGCCGTTGCCGAACCGCTGAGCCGGGCTGTGGCTTCTGCCGGAAAGCGACTGGACGTCCTGCTCGAAATCGACACGGGACTCGGACGGGCCGGTGTCGCTCCCGGTGAACCTGCCTTGCGGTTGGCACGGGAGATCGTGCAGATGCCGGGGCTGCGTCTCTGCGGGATCATGACGCACGAGGGACACGCTGGTCGTGCGGCGACATGCGAGGAAATGGTGGACATCGCGCGGCGGGCCGGAGAGGCGATGGTCGCGACAGCAAACCTCCTGCGCCGGAACGGGATTGCGATCGAAGTCGTGAGCGTTGGTTCGACCCCGGCGGCGTTCGCGACGACGCAGGTCGATGGCATCACGGAGATGCGTCCGGGAACCTACGTGTTCTACGATGCCGCAGCGTTCCGTTTCGGTCGCATCGGTCCCGATCGCGTTGCACTGCGCGTGTTGACGACCGTCATCAGCCGGCCGGCCCCCAACCGAGCGATCATCGATGCCGGGAGCAAGACATTGACCA
>BEID01000284.1 GCA_002898975.1 bacterium HR27
CTGCTGCAGCCGCAAAGCGGGCAGATTCTCCGCTTCCTGAGCGGCTCGTACCAGAACCTGCCGGAGGACTGGACCGGTGGGCAATGGTCCGATCGGCTGCGTGCAGCGGTCGATTTCGAGATCGACGGTCGCATTCACGTCCTGCTCGCTGATGGGACGGTGCTCAGCTACTACCGCGGAGCGCTCGAAACCGAGGCCAAGGCCCAGATCGATCCACCGGTGAGCGATGCGGTGGCCCTCTCGCAGCAACCGGAGCGACCGTACCGTTACATCGGGACGCGCAGTGGCCGCATCCTCCGCCTGCGCACGGACGGCACGCTCGTCCAGCAATTCGTCAGCGGAGGTGGTGCACCCTCGCTCGACGGGCTCCTCGATGTCGCCGTGGATGACGTCCAGGGTCTGGCCTACGTCTTGACTGAGCGCGGGCTCTTCCTCGTCCGCTTGCCTGCGCCACCTGTCGGTTCCTGAACGCTCACGCACGATCCGCGAGTTCGTCGACGGTGAACCGCACCGTTTCCTCGCCGATCCGGACGAGGACGGTGCGGTCCCGCGTGCGTACTGACTGCACGGTGCCCGTTCCACGAGGTGTGACAACGGTCGCCCCGATGCGGGGATACCCACCGGGTCGCTGGTGGCTTTCTCCCAGGAGGCGGCCCAGAATTCGCTCGACCGAGTCGGCCGCGTGGGCGATACGTCCGAGACTGCCGTGCATGGCGAGGTTCGGTTCCAGCGTGACCACCGCGACCCGAAAGTCGCACTGCTGGCTCAGCTGGTGTGCCAGCTGCCTGACCTGATCTCCGGCCGGGACGAGCAGCTCGAGCACGACACCGCCGGCGAGCGATGGGCGTACACCGCGCACGTGGCGGGACCAGGCAGCGTCGAGCGAGCGTACGAGTTCGAGCCCACGCTGGAGCAGCACCGGTAGCTGACGGACTTCGTCGTCGCCGAGCGGCCGTGCCGGGACTGCCTCGGCTGCTTCCGTGCAGAACAGTGGATCCGCAGCGACGGAAATCGCTGCCTCTTCGCCGAGCGGCCCTGGCACAGCGAGCCAAGATGCGCTTTCCGGCGCCTCGACCCATTCGAGACGTGCCGAGCCGAGCCGTCGGACTGCGAACTTCATGGGGTCTGCTCCGTCCAGATGACGGCGAGCGCGTCGAGGGCGAGCCGGGCCTGCACGTTCGCCTCGAGGTCAGCCAGTCCCTGGAGTGTCGCCTCGAGCGCAGCCAGGGTACCGGAGAGCCCACGCCGTCGCGCCAGTGCCTGGAGCGCTGCGCGTGCCTCCTCGTGTGCGATCGGTGCTGCCTGGTCCGCGGCGAGCCAGAGGGCATCGCGCCAGAGTTCGGCGGCGAGTTGCAGTGTCTGGCGCACGGCTACCCGCTTGCCACGCCGGTACTGCTCGGTCAGGCGGCGGACGAATCCGATGGTCGCCAACGGCTCGCTCATCGCGGCGATCACCTCGGCGAGTTGCTGCTCGTAGCGTGAGAGTGCTGCCTCGTCCGCGGCGAGACGGAACGCCTCGGCGATCCTCCCGCGCACGAGCGTGGCGATCCGTGCGGCACGCTCGCGGCTGACGCCACGCCTGCAGAGCGCCTCCTCGACGACCGGTGACGGAAGCGGTGAAAGGTGAAAGATTTGGCAGCGTGATCGGATGGTTTCCGGGAGCGCGTGGGCGTCCTCGGCGATGAGGATCAGCACGGCGTACGGTGGCGGCTCTTCCAGCGTCTTGAGCAGCGCGTCGGCAGCGTCACGCGAGAGGTGCTGGGCGTCGTCGACGATCGCGATGCGCCAGGCACCCTCGAGCGGGTGCAAGGAGAGACTGGCGCGGAACTCACGGATCTGGTCGATCGAGATGAGCTTTGCCTCTTCCCGTTCCTGCTCCAGTGCGATCCGCGTCACGTCAGGATGGACACGCCGGGCCACTCGCTCGCAGGCCCGGCAATGTCCGCACGGCCGTTCCGGAAGCGGTGCCTCGCACAGCAACGCGCTTGCCAAGGCATAGGCCAGTGTCGTTCGGCCGATCCCGGACGGGCCGACGAAGAGGTAGGCGTGGTGGACCTGGCCAGTCTGGAGCGCCCGAGCGAGGATCCGGACGACTCGGTCGTGGCCGAGCACTGGCCAGTTTGACGACGGCTGGGTGTGCAGAGGCTCGATTCGGTCGCTCATTTCGCTTTCACGGGTTCACGCGTCGGGAGCGAGATGGGTCCCTCGACCTGTTCGCCTTGTGCGAGGGCGGTGACGATCTCGTCGATATCCGCGTTGCTCAGTCGCCGCTCGGCACCATAGGCGCGGATCGCCTCGAGCAGCTCCTTGCGAGAGACGACCGTGATCGGACTTTCGACGACCTCCAGCTGCGCCTGATCGTTGAGAAAGACGATCAAGCCATCGACGAGCTCCGCGCCAGGCAGGTCGCGCTGCTCGAGAAACGTGCGCAGCGCTTCCATTTGTCGCTGACATTCGAGCGTCGGGTCGCCCAGTGGTGGGCCACCGAACGTGAGCAGACGGATGAACAAGCGATCGAGCCGGCGCCAGCGTGTCCCACGGACGACGATTCTTCCGGCCAGTTCTCGAGTCGTGATGTTCAGGATCCCTCCGGGCCAGACGAGTACGTGCTCCGGTCTCCAGCCGACCGGTATATCCGGGTAGTGGACGAGCGTGTAGCGGTCGTTGAGGCGACGCAAGGTCGAATCCAGGAGTTCGTCGGGACGTGGGCGCCGGTTCCACTTCGCCCACTGTTGCATCCCAGCGTTGAAAAACAGGAAACCGGTGATGAGGGCAGCATAAGCGAGGTAGATGTACAGCAACTGCTGGAAGAAAGTCAGAGCGATCGAACCGAACAGGCCGGCGAGCCCGACCGCGATCATCAGGCGCGAGGCGCGCTGACGCCGCTTCAGATAACCGACATTCCGCACCACGCGCATCGGATTCCTCCCGGCGGATCGGCACCGTGCCTGTTCCCCCGGTCAGTCTAGCATGCCCATCAGGATGGAGTCGTCGGATTCGCTGAGGACGGCTGAAAGATCGTGACCGTCCGTGGGTAGGGCGTACGCACGCCTGCGTCACGCAGCGCGTGGAGGATGCGACGACGCAACTCACGCGCGACGCGCCACTGCTCGAGCGGCCGGGTCTTCACCGCGATCCGAATCGTTGCCTGCTGCTGCCCGATCGACTCCACGCCGAACACCTCGCCGGGTTCGAGGACGAGCGATCCCAGCTCAGGATCGCTCGGGAGTTCCGTGAGCAGTGACTGCAGGATTTCGATTACGCGATCGATGTCTTCCTCCGGTACCAGCGGAACGTCGAGAATGACGCGTGCCCAATCGCGCGACAGGTTCTGGACGATGCGTATCTCGCCGTTCGGAATGATCACGTAAGCACCCTCGAGGGTGCGGAGGGCAGTGTAGCGGAGCGTCAGTGCTT
>BEID01000285.1 GCA_002898975.1 bacterium HR27
GGCTATGGTACAGGTCTGCTGCCCCGAACGCACGTGGAACGTGCACGGTATCCGTCCACGCGGATACCTGCTCCCTCTCAGCGGCCCGGCTCCGTCGATCGCTTGCAGCTAAGCAAGTGCCCCCATAGGGGGAACTGCGGAAAAGAAACGGAGCGTGTTTCTCCTCATCGTACCGGCAGAAGAAGCAGGAGAGAAACGTACACGTGCGGGTTTGGCTCAGGTTACACGCAACATCTGTGGATGCTCTCGGCGGCTACCGCATGCTCGGAAAAACCTTGCGGGGTGGTACGGTCGAACTCCGGTAAAGGCAGCAGCACGAGCCTACCGACCACCTGAGCAGGTTCAGAGGCCTGTGTCGCTTGCCAACCTGACCGGCTGCAGGACTCGCTCGTCGTCTTGCGAGCGGGGGAACCGATCTACCCCGGGAACACCGGGATCACGATTGCTCCGAAGCTACCGGGAATACCTGCGCTCGCAACCACTCTCGTTCACCGTTCTTTACTGATCCAGTGCGAGTGTTATCGCCGGGGCACGGACGAGCCGTCCAGTAACCGGAACCTCGAGCCACACGCGCTGCGTGCCGACCGGTGGAAGCTCGAACTCGAGCGTCGAAGCTCCGGCGAAGACACCGCCTTTCTCGTCCCGTTCCAATCCGGTACTCCCACCGATGTTGCGATAAACCTTGCCCGTCTCCGCTCGGAGAACGATGCCCTCCCAGACCGGTCCGACGAGAAGCATCCGACGTGCTTCCGGGTCGAGCTGGTTCCGCACGACCAGCACCATCGCATCGCCCCCGCGCTGCACGCTCGTCACCATGAACGGCTCACCGCCCAACTCCAACGTCGTCCCGAGCGGGACAATCGCCCCCTCTGGCGCTTCCCAGAGTGGGCGCAAGTCTAATTCGATCCGGACCGGCTCGGCATGCGCCACGATCCAGGGATACCACTCGACCGTGAACACACGTGTCTCCTCGCCCAACCAGGGGAACTCCGCCACGCGCGATCCGTCGGGAAGTGGCCATTCGCCGGAAGCTTCGACCAGCCCCCCGTTGGGTAAGCGCAGCCGCACGCCATTTGCGAGGACATTCGAAGGCCCGAGCGCTCCTGTCTCAAGCCGATAGACGACGCCCATCCCGGCCTGGCTGTACAGGAGACGGTGCAGCACGACCCGCACGTCAGGGTGATCGGTAGGCAGTGCTCGCTCGACCGCTTGCGTCTTCGGTGCCTCAGCAGCTCGCTCGAGGACGCTCCTCGGGATCACGAACGTCCAAGGCCCCTCGATCCGGCGCGGACTGCCGTCCATTCCAGGTTCGGGTGCCACCAGAAGCCAGGCGATCGTCAGCCGGGCCTCTTGCAGCTCGGCAGGCCGGTAGCCAACGAGCAGATCGACCGGCAGCCAACCGTCTTGTTCCGGATAGGTCACGATACTTCCCCAGAGACTGCGGTCACCGAGGAATCCCGTCACGTCGAGCATGTCCGGCATGATTGGTAGGAACGTCTCGCTCGGCCGCGTACCTATTTCGCGTCGTAGTTCCAGGCGCAAGACCGTCCCCATCAGCCTGGCCTGCACGTCCGTCAAGCGGATACGGACACCGCTTGCCCTGACCTCGACCGGCAAGCCGGTCGCCTGAGGAGCCCCTGCCGTGCCACACCCGCCCAGTAGCGGCACGGCAACGAGCAGGAACGCTAAGATAACCCACCCCCATCGCCCACGCTGCTGCCACGCTCGCCGGTTCATGGTGCAGCTCCTATCGGGTCATCGCTTGCCAGTACCAGTACGTCGGAAACCGGTACGACTTGATACCAGCTGCCCGCAAGAGGGCTGCCAGACCGCCGCAGATGTCCTCGCCACTCGTCATGTGCTCGATCCAGACCGGTGTGTTCGATCCACCCCAGTACATGCGCTGCCCGAAGGCTTCGTACGTCCACTGCGGCGTATTCCAGTAGTACAGCGGAAACGGCGCCCCGTTGTCCCAGAACCGCCCGTTGTAGGGGGCTGGCGCCGAGCGTGTCCAGCGATAGTCTTCACACACCGCACGATGGCCGACTGTCATCACGTTGACTCGCAAACCGAACGACTGGACGAGAATGTGGTCGCTGTACGGGGTATGGCGCACGCGGGCAATCAAGCGAAAATTGTTTCCGGCTGCATCGCGCAGGGCATACTCAGGGGAATCGGCATCGAGCGCCTTCACTCCAGTGACTGTCACCAGCCCAGCGACGAGCGCGAGGAAGAAAGCCCACCGAGCATGTCGCATGAGGCGATCCTTTCCGTAGCTGGTCGGTTTGCCACACTCAGGGTAGCAGAGAGAGAGAGAGAGTTGTCAAGTCTTCAGAAAGCGCGATCGAATCTGTTCAGCTGTTCATGGCACCTGTCAACAGCACCGAGCGTCGCACCCGATCCCCGACCTTTCGCAGCGACGCTCGTTTTCGCACACCACCGTGCCGTGAGTGAGTCAGCGACCGTCTTCCTGTGCACTGCACAGGTATCGTGTTCCCGCAGTAGAATGCAGCGAGTGTATCACTCGACGAAGCAGAGAGGAGACCGCCATGAGCGACCTTCTCCGGATCGGCCTCGTGCAAATGAACTCGCGCTCGGATAAGACCGCGAACCTCGCGGTTGCCGAACAGCTGGTGACCGAGGCGGCTCAGCAGGGTGCTCAGCTCGTCGCCTTACCGGAGTACGTCAACTTCCTCGGGCCGCGTGAACTCCACGATGCGAATGCCGAACCGATTCCCGGTTCCACCACTGAGCGGTTCGCCGAACTGGCCAGGCGACTGGGAATTTACCTTCTCGGTGGTTCGATTCTCGAGCGATCGGAGATTCCGGGCAAGTTCTACAACACCAGCGTCCTGTACGGGCCCGATGGATCGATCCTGGCTATCTACCGCAAGATTCACCTCTTCGATGTCGATCTCACCGGTAACGTGACCAGCAACGAGTCGGCAACGATCCTCCCCGGCGACCGCATCGTCACCGCTGAGGTCGCCGGGCACACGGTGGGTCTCACGATCTGTTACGACCTCCGCTTCCCCGAGCTCTACCGGTTGCTCGCTCTGGCCGGTGCCGAACTCATCCTCGTCCCCGCGGCCTTCACCCTCTACACCGGCAAGGATCACTGGCATGTCCTGCTGCGAGCACGGGCCATCGAGAACCAGTGCTACGTAGCGGCACCAGCGCAGATCGGTCCGCACGACCCCGACCAGCAGTGCTATGGACACGCGCTCGTCGCCGATCCCTGGGGAACCGTTATCGCTGAGGCCACCAACCGGGTCGGGGTCGTTGTGACGACGCTCGATTTCGCGTATCTCCGCGAGGTGCGTCAGCAGCTGCCAGCGTTGGCGAATCGTCGACCGGAGGTCTATGCTCAACCGGCGGCGATCGTGTGATGCTTCCCTGGGATATGTCGT
>BEID01000286.1 GCA_002898975.1 bacterium HR27
CAGGGGCGTCCGTTCTGGTCGGCGTAGCGGTAGGCGCGGATCCGGCCGAGTGGGTCGAGGAGATAGACGTCGGCCTCGTACTGGTTGCCGATGAAGGTCGAACCACTCGGGCTCCCCTCGAACGAGACGGGCGGAGCGTACTCCGAGTCGAGCCGCAGGATCTCGATGTAGACCGAGCCGGGGGGAAGGTCGTTGACGTCGCGCGTGTTGAACCAGTCTTTCACGACTTCTGGACTCGGCCCGTTCTGGAGCATCGGTTCGCTCATGACGATCCAGTAGCAGTGGCAGGAGTGCATGTTGTACTCCGGTGCCTCCGGTGTGGTGACGACGAGCCAGTTCGGTGGGTACTGGAACCGGATGTAGCTCGTGTCACGGTACTCAGTCCAGCCGGGATAACTCGCTGGGCCAGCTGGCGCCGGCGGCTCGGTCGGCGATGGCTGGGCGACGGGAGCGGGTGCGGGTGGGGTGGTCGGTGCCGGTTGCGTGGGTGTGGCGGCTGGTGCGGATTCCGTCGTCGCGGTGGGCCGGGCTTGGGGTGTTGTTGCGGTCTGGATGGGCTGCGACGGAGACGGCGTCGGCCGGGAGACGATCGCAGATTCGTGCGTCGGAGCAGCCGTGTTGGGATGACGCGCGAGAACCGTCGGGGTCGCATCGCTTAGCCCGGACTGCGCCGCCCGGTAGGCGAGGTAGCCGAGCGCACCGCCGGTGACGAGCGCGACGAGGAGGCCGAAGAGGGCGAGGCATCCGAGAGCCAGGAGTTGCGGTGTCGACCAGCGGCGTTCCATCGTCTCCTCCTCGAGCGACTCAGCGCGGATGTTCGATCGTTGCGAGCACCTGGCCGAGGATGGCGAGATGCTCGATGTCCTGTTCGAACGGTGTGCCGAAATAGGCGACCAGGCACCACTGTCGACCGTGGTCGTCCTTGTAGAGGTAGGTGATGACTTGGCCGACTGGCCAATCGGTGTACGGTGCCGAGAAGTACAGGTCAGCGTCGTAGATGCCGCCCACGATGTCTTCGCCGTCGGGTGGCCTGCCGAAATCGGGCGGCTGATCGGCGAAGGGTGGGGCGATGAGGAAGAGATCGAAGACCACTTCGCCCGGTGGCACCTCGTGCTCGGCGCCGGTTCCCGGTGGTGCCCAGGCGACGCGACCGGACGGTAAGGTGCCGGGATCGAACGAGACGAGCGTGACGTTGCAGCACACGTCCTGCTCGTAGTAGACGCCCCAGTCGCTGGGATGGGCGAGCCGCACCGCACCGGAGGGATCATCGAACCACTTCCAGCCCTCCGGTAGCGTGGTGCCGCTGCTTGCACCCTCCGGCGGCGTGGTGCTGCTGCTTGCAGTCGGTGACGCAGCGGTCTCACCGGAGGTCGGTGCCCCGGGTGACGGTGTGGCTATGCCGGTTGCACGCGCCGGGGTTCTGGCTGGCGTGCTGACGCGTGCCGGTGTCGAGGCCGCCAGCTGCGGTGTCGGCGTCCCGCTCCGGCTGCCCAGGTAGACATAGGTCACGATCGCGGCAGCGAGACAGACACAGGTCAGAACGAGAAGACTACCGCAGCCGACGAGTAGCCACTGCCATACAGGTCGGCCACTTCTCCCACCGGGACGGTCGGCTGCGGCGAGGGGTGGCTGGTCTGTCCCGGTGTCTGGTGTTGTGGACGGTTGCGACGCCATTGACTCCCCCGATCCGCCAGAAGCAGAAAACCTCCTAGCCAGGGCCACGAGCGAACTCGTGCCCAGCCGCGGCGTTTCGGGGGTTCACCTGGATTGTCGGCAGCACGTCTTGCCGCGTCAAGTCCTGCTGCTCGAGACGCGCAGCAGCCCGCCCGATCTGCTTGACGATCGTTCGTGTCATCGACTCTTGACGTGGTGTCGCTCATCGTGTACTATCCGAGAGAAAGTGAAAGAGGTGCTGTTATGCAGGAACAGCCGGAACTGGTCGTCAGCGTGCGAGCGCGCCGGCAGGCACGCGGCCTGACGCAGCAGCAGCTGGCTGAGCGGGCCGGTATCAGCCGCCAGACGCTGGTCGCGATCGAAGCTGGGCGCCTGACACCGAGCGTGACGGTCGCGCTCCGGCTGGCCCGGGCGCTCGACTGCACGGTCGACGACCTCTTCGCTCTGGCGGAACCGCCGCTGCTGGAGGCGCAGCTGGCGCTCGGTGAACAGTGGTCCCTACCGGTCCCCTCGCGCGTCCATCTGGCGCGGGTCGGCGAAACGCTGGTCGCCTGGCCGGTGCGGGACGAGACGGGCGAGGCGGAGGGTCTCATCCGCGAGCGTACCGGTGAGCGGGTCAAGGTGGAGCCGCTGGTCGATCCAGCGACACTGGACCGCAGTCTCGTCCTGGCTGGATGCGACCCGGCGCTGGCGATGCTGGCGGCACACTTGCGGCGCTGGCACCGCGACCTCCGCGTCGTCTGGGTACCGATCGGGAGCCGGGCAGCGTTGCGTGCCCTGGCGCACGGGTGGGTACACGTTGCGGGGACGCACCTCTGGGACCCAGAGGCCGGCGAGTTCAACCTCCCCGAGGTGCAGCGCCAGCTGGCCGGCCGGCCGGTCGCGGTCATCACCCTGTCGCGCTGGGTGGAGGGTTTGGGACTGGCGCCGGAGAATCCGAAGCAGATCCGCTCGGTCGACGATCTGGCGCAGCCGGACGTCACGCTGGTGAACCGTGAGCCCGGCTCGGGGAGTCGACTGCTGCTGGATACGGCCCTCCAAGCTGCCGGTCTCGACCCCGCTGCGCTCCCCGGATACGAGCGGGAGCTCCCGGGGCATCGTCCAGTCGCCGAGGCGATCGCCAGCGGCCTGGCCGATGTCGGCCCGCTGGCGTTCCCGGTCGCTCGCGCCTACGGGCTCTCGTTCCTGCCGTTGCTCGAAGAGCGCTACGACCTCGTCGTTCCGGTCGAACTCCTCGACTGGCCGCCCATCCGCGACCTCTTCGAGCTGCTCGCCTCGCGACCGGTGCGGCGAGAACTGGAGGCCAATGGGTACGCGAGCGCGGAGAGCGGGAAGCTGGTAGCACGGATCGCATGAGTCTCGCGAATGGACGGAAGGGAAGGATTGGGGTGAGGCGGATTCCGAGTTTTCAGCGGCTCTTCGTACTGATGCTCATTGTCTTCCTGGTGGCGGCGTGTGGCGGGAGTGCGACGCCGACGCCGGCTGGAGCGCAGCGGACAGTGACGGCTGGCGGAGCGGCGGTGACCACACCGACGCTCGCTCCGACGCCGGCTCGTGCCGCGACACCGACCCGGGCAGCGACGCCGACGCCCGCTGCGACACCGACACCGCGCGTGACGGGTGACATCACCGTGTTCGCAGCAGCGTCGCTGACCGATGCCTTCCAGGAGATCGCACAAGCGTTCCAGCAGCGCTATCCCGGCACGACGGTGTCCTTCAACTTCGCTGGT
>BEID01000287.1 GCA_002898975.1 bacterium HR27
CGAGACGTGCTGGATCCGCTTGACTGCGACCATCATCACCCTCCCTTCGCGCTCGTTCGGTCTCCGAGTTCGTCCACCAGCGAGGTGGCAAAACGGTCGCTGCACCGGTCGTGCCGGAACGCGGAGGACACGCTCGAGCGATGCGCTCCATGTCGTCATCACCCAGGCGGACAGACTTCTGCACCTGATGCGAGGCGGAACTGGCGTTCGCTGGTGTCCGTACTCTTGACAGCCTCCCCTCCGGCTCCTACGATAATCGATAATCGCAGATCCATGATCGCTCCACAAGACGATCGCACAGCGGAGTGTGCAGGGGGGAAGCCCGGATGAGCTGGCCGCAATTCGTCACCGTCACGTTGAACGGCCTGACGCTGGCGGCCCTCTACTTCATCGTCGCGATCGGGTTCACCCTGATCTTCGGTGTGCTCCGGGTCGTCAACCTTGCCCATGGCTCGCTCTACCTTTTCGGTGGTTATATCGGCTGGAGCGTGGCCGACCGGACCGGGAGCTGGCTCCTCGGGGCGCTGGCTGCTCTGCTGGCAGCTGCGCTGGCTGGACTCGTCCTCGAGGTCGGCCTGCTCCGCCCCATCCACGGGCAGGACTTGCGTGAGGCGCTGGTGACGATCGGGGTCTCGATCATCGCAGCCGACCTCATGCTCGCGCGATGGGGCGGCTTCACCTACGATTTCTCGCCGCCCGAACTGATCACCGGTGGTGTTCGCATCCCGTTGCTCGATATCGGCTATCCGAAGTACCGCCTCTTCGTCCTCGCTTTCGCCATCGCGCTCGGCCTCCTGCTCTGGTTCCTGCTCACTCGGACACGGCTCGGAATGACGGTGCGTGCGGCGATCGATGACCGGGACATGGTCGCTGCGGTCGGGATCGACGTCCAGCGCCTCTTCGCGTTGATGTTCGCGCTCGGTGCTGGCCTGGCCGGCCTCGCCGGTGTCGTCGGTGGATCGGTGCTGTCCATCTCGTCGGGCGAAGACGCCCGCTACCTCCTCGCTTCGCTGATCGTGGTGATCGTCGGGGGGATGGGGAGTCTCCCGGGGACAGCGGTCGCAGCGCTCCTCGTCGCACTCGTCGAGCAGTACAGCCTGGCACTGTTCCCGACCTATGCCGCGATCGTCAGCTTTCTCCTCATGGTCATCGTGCTGGCGGTGCGTCCGCAGGGCCTCTTCGGGAGGGCAGCATGAGTCCGCGTATGCTCGGTGCTGGGGCTATCCTGCTCGCGCTCTTCAGCTTTCCTGCTTGGGGCAGTCCCTATTTCGTCGGTCGTGTTTTCACGCCGGCCTTCATCTTCGGCGTGATCGCGCTCAGCCTCTGCCTGCTCGCAGGCTACGGCGGGATGGTCTCGCTCGCGCAGATGACGCTGGCCGGGCTGGCCGGTTATGGCTACGGCTACCTGACGGTCACCCAGGGGCAGCCCTGGTGGGTTGGTATCCTCGGCGGCCTCCTCGTCGCCACGCTCGTCGCCTTCCTCTTCGGCATGATCGCGGTTCGATCGACCGGCATCTACTTCCTGATGATCACGCTCGCGCTGGGCATGGTCGTGTACGCGCTCGCCAACCAGAATCGCTCCCTCTTCGGTGGTCATACCGGTATTCTCGGGATCCGACCTCCCGAGTTGTTCGGTCAGGCACTGACGGAGCGTGTCCCCTTTTACTACGGCTCACTCCTCGTTGGCCTCCTGACATACGCCTTCGTCCGCTACCTGTCGCGAACGCCTTTCGGGCTCTCGTTGCAGGCGCTGCGTGATGACCCGCGTCGGCTCGCAGCGCTCTGGTTCCATGTCGCGCTCCATCGAGTCGCCGCCTTCACCCTGGCTGGCTTCCTGGCCGGTCTCGGTGGGTTACTGCTGGTCTGGTACAACGGTGCCATTTCGCCGACCACGATCGACTTGACGCGCCTCATCAACATCATGGTGATCGCGGTGATCGGTGGGCTCGCCTACGCCGAGGGTGCCTTCTTGGGGGCGCTCGTCTTCATTCTCGTCACCAATTTCGCCAGTTCTTTCACGCAACGCTTCAATACGGTCATCGGTCTGGTCTTTCTGCTGATCGTGCTCTTCTCTCCCGAGGGGTTGAGCGGTATCGGACTGCGGATCCTGCACGCGCTCCGGCGTGTGCTGCAGGTTCGGTTCGCCTCGGCCGAACGAACCGGGATGAAGTGAGAGGAGGAAACGGGTAACTTCGCGCCGGTCAGCACTAGTCGTACGGGTGAGTCGATGAGGAGGGGAAGCGATGACCAGAGAAGAGATGCGCTACAGTCGACGCATGTTCCTCCGTCGTGCTGGATTCGTCGGACTGGCTGCTACCGCGTCTGCGCTGCTGGCTGCTTGCGCTGGGCAAGAAGCGACTCCGACCGCGGCACCAGCGGCAGCCAGCCCGACTGCCGCGCCCGCTCCGTCGCCGACCGCTGCTGCTGCGACCACACCGGCGCCGGCTGCCTCGCCGACGATCACCGTCGGCGCAGCGGGTGGCGAGATCGTGATCGGCATCCTGGCGACGCTCGAGGGTGCCTTCGCGCTCTACGGCGAGGAGGCGGTGCGCGGCGTCGAACTGGCTGTCGCCGAATTCGGCGGTGCCATCGCCGGCAAGAAGATCCGGCTGGTGAAGGAGAGCACGGATGCGACCCCGCAAGTCGCCCGCGAGAAAGCGCGCAAGCTGATCGAGCAGGACAAGGTCGACTGCATCGTCGGACCGCTCTCGGGTGACGAAGGGCTCGCACTCCGTGACTATGCCAAGACGATCCCGGACAAGACGATCGTCAACGGGACCTCGGCTGCTCAAGATACGACGCTCCGTGACCCGGCGCCGAACTTCTTCCGCTTTTCGACCGATGGTGTCCAATGGATGGCCGGGCTCGGGACGTACTGTTATGAGGTCAAAGGTTATCGCCGAGTGGCTACGTTGGGGGAGGACTATTCCTATCCCTACAGTCAGGTGGCTGGTTTCTTGCTCGAGTTTTGCCGTCTCGGTGGTGATTGTGTGGCCCAGTTCTGGGTGCCGATCGGGACGAAGGACTACAGCTCGGTCATCAGCTCGATGCCGACGGATATCGATGCGATCTACGTCATCCTGGGCGGTTCCGACGCTGTGAATTTCCTCAAGGCCTATGCGGACTTCGGCGGCAAGGCGGCCCTCATCGGCGGAAGTTCGACGGTCGACCAGAACGTGCTGGAGACGAAGGGCGCTTTGCGTTCCCGCGTCATCGGTATCCCCGGCGCAGGGCCCGTCGCAGCCGACAATCCCGATCCTGCCTGGCAGGCCTGGGTCGAGCAATATCGCAAGCAGTTCCCGCAGGGGCTCAGCACACCCTCCCTCTTCTGCTGGGGGTACTATGTCAATGCGAAGGGATTGCTTCTCGGTTTGAAGGCCGTGAACGGCGACCTGAGC
>BEID01000288.1 GCA_002898975.1 bacterium HR27
CCTGGCCGGCCAGTTCGCGATCAACGTGCACAAGTCGCAGCAGGAGGTGGGCGCCTACGTCGCCTGCGGTGAGATCCGGGCACAGCTCGCTCCGGCAACCGGTGGTGCCGCGCGTGGCCTGCCACTCTCGGCAGTCGCTGCAGCGGCAGTGGCAGGCCTTGCACTCGTGGTGGTCGGTGCCCGCCTGCGTCGAGCTTGGCGGTGAGGCGCGCGATGCGGACGCGCCGACAGTTCCTCGTTTCCGTCGCCGTCATGCTACTCGCCAGCTGCGGCCAGTCGCCGCGTTCGGCGACCGTCCAGAGTGGTGGGGTGACTGACGGGTACGGTTCGTATGACTACGGCCCATCTTTGGCGTCGCCGGCGCGGTCGTCGAGCCCGTCGATCGTCACGACCGCTCCGGCGCCGGGCAGGCAGCCGACGGTGACAAGCACGGGGACGGTCGAGATCCGGATCGTGAACTTCGACTTCAAGCCAGCCGAGGTGACGGTACCGGCCGGGACGACGCTCGTGTGGCGCAACGTGTCACCGACGACACACACCGTGACCGCGAAGGACGGCGCGTTCGACAGCGGGCTCCTGGAGGGTGGGAAGGACTACTCGGTCACGTTGACGCAACCGGGAACATACGAAGACTGGTGCACGTTGCATCCGGAGATGGTCGGTCGGGTCATCGTGCGGTGACCGGTGCGGTATCCTTGCCCGGCGGTCGGAGCGACGCAGCGAGGGCAACGCCGCAGCATGTACTGTCCGACCTGTGGGACCGAGCAACCACCCGGGCCGACCTGCATCGCTTGTGGGAGGCCGTTCCGCTGGCAACCGCCAGCCCGATCAGGACCGCGCCGACGGCGCTCGTATCAGCGGCGCGGTGTCGGGAGCCGCGCCCTGGGTTGTTTGACGACACTGCTGGCTGCACTCGTTATGATCCTGGCCGTGGCGGCCTTCGTCACGCGCGAGCCGGTAGCCGCACCGGGCTCCGAGGATTCGCGGACCGGGAACGGTGCGGCGATACCCGCGGTGCCCACGGACGAACCGGGCACGAGCCAGGTGACGGCGACTGCTGGTCCGGAGACGATCGTCGTCACCGAAGCGGAGTTGAACCGCTGGCTGGCCGAGTATGCGGCAGAGCTCCGGCCGGCCACTGACCCGCGGGCTGAGATCGATCCGGATGGGATCGCCTTGCACGTTCGTGTCTACGGGATCGGCGCGACCTATCGCGCGCGACCGGCGGTCGACGATGGCCGGATCGTGCTCGAGGATGCGCGTGTCGAAGGGCCGCTCGGCATCGCGTTGCGGGCGGACGAGGTGACGGCGCGCCTGGAGGCAGCGTTGCAGGAGCGTCTGACGTCGGCCGGCATGCGGGCGACCGGCTTGACGCTCGAGCCGGGTGTGCTGACGGTGACGCTCGAGCCGGTAGCAGGATGAGGGTGAGCGACGCGATGTCTCGGCCGGTCGAGATCGTGCGTACGGTGCTCGCTGCGCTGAATCGGGGAGACGTAGAGACGGCCCTGCGCTATTGCGCGGAGGACATCGTCCTGTGGGCCCCAGGACCGAGTCCGGCGGGCATCGAGTTACGTGGGAAGGAGGCGCTGCGCGCGTTTCTGGAGGCGAGCGAGCGTACCTGGCCCGACAGCTGGGCGGCGGTACAGCGGATGGTGTCGGAGGGGGAGGAGGTCGCGGTCGAGCTAGTGGCGACGGCGACGCACGCGGGCGAACGGGTGACGCAGCCGATGGCGGCGTTCTTCACCGTGCGTGACGGGCTGATTGTGCGGCAGGCCTGTTACTTCGACCTGGCTGGACTCCTGGCGCTCTTGCGCGAGCGGGGTATCGCGTGACACATTCCGGTAACGAAGTCGACAGACGAGGCGCTGGACGCGCAGTGCGGCGTGTGGCATACTCCATGGTGCCGGGGTGAAAGAGAGCGAGCCCTGGCCCCACCGTCGCACACCTGTCTCATCTCCTCCTCACGTGCGAGGCAGCCGGTTTCCCTGCGGCTGCCTCGTGCGTTGTTCGGACGGTTCGAGCGTCCTGCAAGTACACTGAGGAAGAATCGGCCGGGGCGAAACAACGAAGCCTGGCTACAGCTCGTCGAGGATCGGATCATGGACGAACGCCACCAGACAGCACGCGAGCGACGCGAACAGCAGAGCAACCGGGGCTGGCGGTTCCCGCGGGGACCGCTCGGTTCGCGGTTCGGGCTCCTGTGGATCATCATCGGCTTGATCATTTTCTACAACGTGTACGCGTTGCTGCGGCCCGATGCGAGCGGGCCGCAGCAGGAGGTGGCCTACTCCAGCTTCGTCCAAGCGGTCGAACGCGGGTTCGTCTCGCAGGCGACTCTCTCCGGACAGACGGTCGAGGGGCAGTTCAACCAGCCGCTTCGCGTCGTCAATGGGGTCGTCTATTTCCCTGACGAATCGTCGCCCGAAACCGCTGCGGCGAGCGGTGTGCGCGAGGTGACGCGCTTCCGGACGGTGATACCGGAGAACACGCAGCCGGAGGTCGCCCAGCTGCTGCAGGAACACGGCGTCCTGTTCTCGGCACGCGCGTCGGGCGGTGCGTCGTGGCCGTCGTTGCTCTCGAGCGTCTTACCGTTCGTTTTCCTGCTTGGGTTGCTCGTGCTCTTGGGGTGGAACTTGAGTCGCGGCCAGCAGAACGTCTTCAGCTTCGGCCGGTCGCGGGCGCGGGTCTACGACGTGGAGCGCCCGCAGGTGACGTTCGCCGACGTGGCGGGCGAGGAGGAGGCGAAGGCGGAACTCGCCCAGGTCGTCGATTTTTTGAAGAATCCCGCCAAGTATCACCGGATCGGAGCGCGGTTGCCGCGTGGTGTGTTGCTGATCGGTCCTCCCGGTACCGGAAAGACGTTGCTGGCGCGGGCGGTGGCCGGTGAAGCGGGCGTCCCGTTCTTCAGCGTCAGCGCTTCCGAGTTCGTCGAGATGTTCGTCGGAGTCGGAGCCAGCCGGGTGCGCGACCTGTTCGAGCGCGCGAAGGCGCAGGCACCGTCGATCATCTTCATCGACGAGTTGGATGCGGTCGGCCGGCAGCGGTTCGCGGGGCTGGGGGTCGGGAACGACGAGCGGGAGCAGACGCTCAATCAGCTCCTGGTCGAGATGGACGGGTTCGAGGCCCACACCGATGTAGTGGTAATCGCGGCAACCAACCGGCCGGACGTGCTCGATCCGGCGCTCCTGCGGCCTGGCCGGTTCGACCGGCAAGTGGTGGTGGGACTGCCGGACAAGCGGGGGCGCGCGGCGATTCTGCGGATCCACGCGCGGGGTATCCCGATCGGCCCTGACGTGGATCTGGACGCGCCGGCGGCAGCGACACCCGGGTTCTCGGGGGCTGATTTCGCCAACCTGGTGAACGAGGCAGCGCTCATA
>BEID01000289.1 GCA_002898975.1 bacterium HR27
TCCGATCTACGCGCGGCCGGACTACGTCATGATGAGCGGGATCGCGGCGATCGAGATCGCCTGCTGGGACATCATGGGGAAGGCGCTCGGCCTTCCTGTCTACCAGCTCCTCGGTGGGGCGGTGCGTGACCGGATCAAGGCGTACGCCAACGGCTGGTACACGGTGGAACGGACGCCGGAGGAATTCGCCGAGGCGGCCCGGCGTGCCGTGGCGCGTGGCTACCGGGCGCTCAAGCTCGATCCGTTCGGGGCGGGATACTACGAGCTCGAACTGGAGGAAAAGCGTCGCGTGGTCGCGCTCGTCGAGGCGGTGCGCGAGGCGGTGGGCCCTGACGTCGAGATCCTGATCGAGATGCACGGGCGGTTCAATCCGGCGACCGCGATCGAGATGGCACGCTTGCTCGAGCCGTATCGGCCCGGCTGGATCGAGGAGCCGGTGCCGCCGCACAACCTCGCTGCCCTGAAGAAGGTCGCTGAACAGGTGACGATTCCGGTCGCGACGGGTGAGCGGATCCATACCCGCTACGACTTCCGCGAGCTCTTCGAACTGCAGGCTGCCGATATCATCCAGCCGGACATCACGCATCTGGGCGACCTGCTGGAGACCAAGAAGCTGGCGGCGTGGGCTGACGCGTACTACATCCTGGTCGCGCCGCACAACGTCTGTGGTCCGGTCGGTACGGCGGCGAACCTCCATCTGGCTGCCTGCACGACCAATTTCAAGATCCAGGAACACTTCAACGATTTCGCCGAGGAGTTCGTCAAAGCCGCGGCACCCGGTGTCCCCGAGGTGGTCGATGGCTTCTTCCCGCTCCCGTCCGGCCCGGGGTTGGGTGTCCAACTGGACCATTCGGTACTGGAACAGCACCCGCGCCGGCGCATGTTCTTCAACCTGTTTGCGGAGAACTGGCACCGGCGACAGGCGGAGCGAGCGTGAGGAGGGGCGATGAGCGGACTGGCCCAACAGCTGCGGAGCCTGACACAGGTGACCGGCGGGGTCGGGCTGGTGCGGCTCGGACAGGCCAGTGTCGCACTGGCTGGGGGCGGCTGCCTCGTCCTGATCGATCCGTTTCTCTCGCCCTATCCGGACCGTCTGGTCCCGCCACCGCTGGATCCCGTAGAGCTGGATTGCGTCGACGTCGTGCTCGTCACGCATGAGCATTGGGATCACCTGGATGGGGCGGCGTGTGCCGCGATCGCGCGCGTCGCCCTGCAGGCGACGTTCTTGTGTCCTGAGCCGGTCGTCGACCAGCTGGTCGCAGCCGGCGTCCCGGCCGAGCGGGTGCGAGGAGCGCGACCCGGCGAGACGTACGCGCTGGCCGGTGTGACGGTGTGGCCGGTCGCAGCCAAACATGGGTTGCACGCGCAGGACGCCTACAGCTTCGCTGCGGTCGATGGGGTGCCGCGATTCCTCGGGTACGTGGTCGAACTAACTGGTGTGCGCCTCTACCACGCCGGTGACACGATCCCGTACGAGGGGTTGGAGGAGGCGGTGGGTGCGCTCGAGCCGGATGTCGCGCTCTTGCCGATCAATGGGCGCGACTGGTACCGGGAGCGCCTCGACATCGTCGGCAATCTCGACGCTCGCGAGGCCGCGCAGCTGGCGGCAGCGATCGTGGCAGAGCTTCTGGTCCCGCTGCACTACGACATGTTCGCTGCCAACCGGGCCGATCCCGGCGAGCTGGTGCGCTTCGTCCGCGAGCGAGAATTGGCGCTGGGCGTACTGGTGCTACCGGTAGGGCATCCGGCGGTGATCTGCCCGGCACGGAGAAGAGGACGGTGAGACGATGGACGGACGTTCGCCGCAGCAGGAGACGACACTGGGCGAGGTGCAGCGGCCCGAAGCGGGCGCTGCGATGCCGGTTGGTGCACTCGCTGTCGTGCGTCGCCTCGTCCAGCGCGTGACCGGATTGCGCGAGTTCAATATCCTCGTCGCGTTGCTCGTACTCGGTCTCTTCCTCTCGTTGACCACCGAGGCGTTCCTGACGACCGGGAACCTGTTCGGGGTCGCCCGCGCGTTTTCGCTCACCGCCATCGTGGCGATCGGTCAGACGATGGTGATTCTGACGGGCGGGATCGACCTTTCGGTCGGCTCGGTACTGGCGCTGGCCGGGCTTTCGACGGGGATGTTGCTCGAGCGAGGCGCGCCACTGCCGGTCGCGGTGATGGCTGGGCTCGCGGTGGGTGCGGTGATCGGCCTGGTCAACGGCTTGCTCGTCACCCGGGTCGGGCTGCCGCCGTTCATCGCGACACTGGGCACGTTGAGTATCGGCCGGGGACTCGTCTATGTGTTGACGAAGGGATATCCGGTCACCGTGCCCTATGACTACCAGGCGTTCATCTGGTTGGGGCAAGGATACGTCTGGATCGTCCCGGTACCGGTCATCGTAATGGTAGTGCTCACGATCCTGGGAACGATCTTCCTCGGCTTCACGACCTACGGTCGCTACATCTACGCGGTCGGCGGTAATCCGGAAGCGGCGCGCCTGGCTGGCATCCCGGTCGAACGGGTGAAGTTGCTCGTGTACGTGCTGTGCTCGACATTGGCAGCACTGGCTGGGCTCATCCTGGTCGCTCGGTTGGTCTCCGCGCAGCCGTCGGCTGGGCTCGGCTTCGAGCTGCCGGTGATCGCTGCGTCGATCATCGGTGGGACGAGCCTCATGGGAGGCGAGGGGACCGTCCTCGGGGCGGTGCTCGGAGCAGCGATCATGGGGGTCCTCGAGAACGGGATGGTCTTGCTCGGCGTGAGCACCTATGCCCAGCAGGCGGTAACCGGTACCGTCATCATCCTGGCAGTCGCACTCGATATCTGGCAGAAGCGTCGGCGCATGCGGGCGCGGCGAGCTCGCGGTTGAGCGAGGGGAAGGCGCAGGGTGGAGCGGACGCGTGCGTTTCTCGAACGGCTGGGTCTCCCACGGGGTGACCTGCACGAGCTGCCGACGAGTACCAAGCGGTTCCCGGACGGCGCGCAGTACCGGGTAGAAATTCCGAGCACCGAAGGGCCACGGGTACTCGCGGCGGTGATCGAGGAAGCGAAGCGGTACGGCATCGTGATCCACCGGATCTCGCAGGGCAGCGGCGTGATGCTACTGACGGACGAGGAAATCCGGGAGATGGCGTACCTGGCTGCGGCAGAGGGGATCGAGGTGAGTCTCTTCGCGCGGCCGAGCGCAGCGTGGGATATCGGCGGCATGGCCAAGGCGAGTGTCGGTGCGCTGGTCGGTGCCAAGCTGCGCGGGCAAGAGCAGCTGGTGTACTGCCTCGAAGACGTGCGGCGTGCAGCCGAGCTCGGTATCCGCAGCGTGCTCTTGACTGACGAGGGGGCGCTGTGGGTGGCGAGCGAGATGCGGCGGGCTGGCGAGCTCCCGCC
>BEID01000290.1 GCA_002898975.1 bacterium HR27
AGCAGCATCGGGGCCCTGTCCTGGAACCAGGGCGTCGCAACGCACTCAATCCCCTTCAGGGGATTGCAACCCAGACCCGTGAGGCCAGACAAAAAAAAACCGGGCCCCGGGGCGTCGCAACGCACTCAATCCCCTTCAGGGGATTGCAACGGTTAGGTCCGCGAGGACTTCGTCCCCGCGGGACCGCTCCTGTCGCAACGCACTCAATCCCCTTCAGGGGATTGCAACGAGCGCTCCTCCAGGAGCGCCCGGAGAAGCGCTTCCTCGAGCGTCGCAACGCACTCAATCCCCTTCAGGGGATTGCAACCCTCGCCCAGGAGCACGAGTCGGCTCCGGACCCATTCCTGGGCCGTCGCAACGCACTCAATCCCCTTCAGGGGATTGCAACGAGGCAGATGTTCCAGAGCTGGACCCGGTCTTGCGGGCGTAGCTCAGTCGCAACGCACTCAATCCCCTTCAGGGGATTGCAACGGTAGAACTTCTCTACCTCCCCACACTCCCGGCAAACTTTCTCAAAGTCGCAACGCACTCAATCCCCTTCAGGGGATTGCAACCAGCCGCTCTTCGGATCCAGAACCCCAGGCTATTCCAGGTCGTCGCAACGCACTCAATCCCCTTCAGGGGATTGCAACCAAGTCCCTAGGAACGGCGAAACGATCAGCGAGTTTGCTGATGTCGCAACGCACTCAATCCCCTTCAGGGGATTGCAACTCGCGGATTCGCGAGATCGCCTGCTGGGCTTTGTCGGCCGGCGTCGCAACGCACTCAATCCCCTTCAGGGGATTGCAACCCAATTCGCGCTCGGCGCGACCGATGATTCTTTTGAGGGTGTCGCAACGCGCTCGATTCCTTCAAGCGATCGCAACGCGGGCACTGCGGGTGCGCTGTCCCGCACCGGTCGGACACACCCTCGCCCGTGAGAGTCGACCGGTCCTTGCGCTCAGCAGCCGTTCGGAGCGTGGCCCACGCCATGGGGAGACGTTCGCCCAGGGCCAGCCCCGACAGCGCACGCGCGTCTTCTCTCGTGCCGCTCCCTTGTCGGGTTCCCCCTACACCACGTACCCCCGGCCAGTACGGGATCCGGGCTTTCCGCCATGGTGCTCGAGGCCGGTGTGCACACAAAACGCGTGTCCCCCAACCTGTCCCGGTTCGCTCGCTCCGCCGGCGTCCGGCTCGACAGCGTCCCCTCCGGCTGCGCGCGACCTCCGCGAGGAGCGCGAGTCGGGTCGGTATTCGGCGAGCGCTGTAGTATGTTCTCCGAGAGACAACGAGAGGTCGCCTACGGTCATGGCGACGAGACGGCGCCGAATCCCTGCCCGTCCACCGCGACGTCCCTCGAGACGGGGCACGCTGACGGCGCGACGGCGAGCAGCGTGGGCGCTCCGCTTCGCGGGGTACGTCCTCTCCGGCTTGGCCCTGGCTATCCTCCTCACCGGACTCGTCTGGCTTTTCCACTCCCTGGCGCTCCGCTCCTTCACCCGCTGGCCAGACCAGACGGACATCCTGCTCGGCAGCGCTGCCGCACCCCTCTCCTGGTGGGCTCGCCTGGCCGGGGTACACCGCACTGGTCTCCAGTTCCTCGTCGCACCGCCGGAATGGTCGGCTTCCGACTTTCGCCCGCACACACCAGTGTCCTGGCATACCTGGTTGGCCAAAGCCGCTCTCGCCCTCTATCTGGCTTTCCTCCCGCTGCTCGGCGCACTCGCTTTCGCGCGCTCCGCTCTCCCGCGACCGCTCTTCGCGCTCGTCGTCGCAGTCCTGACTGGAATGCTCGTCGTCCTGCTACTCGCGATCACTCGCTGGCCCGACCGCGTCAACCGCTTCGTCGCCCGCGCCGAGGTCCTCGGCTTCATCCTGGCCGGGCTGCTCGGCGGGAGTGCCAGCGAAGCGGCCCTCCTCGGGCTCTCTGCCGCACGTCAGGGCCGGATCGGCTTCGTCACGCTTCTCCTGAGCCTCGATCTGGTCTGGTTCGGCCTGTGGCTCTTCGCTACAGGCTGCCTGCAACTCTGGTCGGAACGCCCCTGGGCTGCCCCGCCCGCTCCCGACCACCAGCGTTCCTGAACACCTGGAGGACGGCATCCGGCACGGCCCACCGCGCCAGACTGCCTGCGCGATACCTGCAACCGACACCCTTTTCGACCCGGTCGACGGTATCATTTCGGGAGAATCATTCTGGACACGATCGATGCGCGCGCTGTACGTCGTCGAGCAGGGCGCTGTCCTCCGCCGGAGTGGTGAACTCCTCGTCGTCGAGCGCGACGGTGAGACGCTGGCGCGCGTCCCCTTGCTCCGCCTGCAGCTCGTCCTCCTCTTCGGCAACGTCCACGTCACCACTCCGACGCTCGCCGTCCTGCTCGAGCGTGGCGTCGAACTCGTCCTCCTGACCGCCGATGGCGACTACCGCGGCCGGCTGGTGGGACCGGAATCCGGCTCGGCCGAGCTGCGCATCCGCCAGCTGGAGGCGGCCCGCGACGAGGCGCTCGCCCTCGAGCTCGCCCGCCGCTTCGTCCGTGGCAAGCTGCGGAACCAGGGTGTGCTCCTCATGCAGTATCGCGACCGCCATCCAGATATCCCCCGCGCCATCGACGCGATCCGCGACGCGCTCCAGCGCGCTACCCGGGCCGGTGGGCACGGCGGGCTCCTCGCCGCCGAGGGCTACGGCAGCGGTGCCTATTTCACTGCGCTCGCGACCCTCTTCCCGCCGGCCTTCCCCTTCCCCGGTCGCCAGCGCCGTCCGCCGCCCGACCCGGTCAATGCCCTCCTCAGTCTTGGCTACACGCTGCTTGCCCAGCGAGCGGTGAGCGCCCTGCGCGCCGTCGGGCTCGATCCCCAGGTCGGCTTCCTCCACCAGCTGCGCCCCGGTCGCCCCTCGCTCGCCCTCGACCTGATCGAGGAGTTCCGGCCGGTCGTCGACGCGCTCGTCCTCGACCTCCTGACGCGCGACCAGCTCCAGCCCGAGCACTTCGCCCCACCACAACCGGAGCGAGGTGTCCGCCTTGCTCCCGACGGCCTGCGGCTGTTCCTCGCTGCCTGGGAAGCCTGGTGGGAGCAGCCGCTCGCGCTGGCCGGGACACGCCGGCCAGCCCGCGACGCGCTCTTCGAGCAGGCACGCCGACTGGCCCGCGTCCTCCGCGCACCGGCCGAACCGTACCTCACCGTCCCGATCGAAGCCTGGTGGCAGACCGGCGAGCCAGCCAGTCCGGTCGCCCCCGGCGAGCCGTCGTGACCAGCCGGCTACGCCCGAGAGCAGTCCCGTCCCGTGCAGGTGCTCTCCGCGCACGCTACCATAGAGCACTGGCCGGCCAGCCAGCCGGCCCAGGCGAAGGGGAGGAGACGATGCGACGCCGCCGGTTCCTCGCGCT
>BEID01000291.1 GCA_002898975.1 bacterium HR27
TCCCGCGCCGCCGCACGGCCCGGAGCACGCTGCCCGCCTCGCACTCCAGCGCGCGGAACTGCGGGTAGGTCGCGAGGAGACTGAGCCGCTCGGCATCACCGGCGTAGATGCCAGCCAGTAATGGTTCGGCGAGCCGCTCGTAGAACTCGCGCCCGAACCGCCGTCGTACGAAAGCAGCAACCGACTCGTCCTGCTCGTCGCAGCGCCCGGGCAGGAAGAATTCTCCGAGCACCCGGATCTTCCCCTCAATCGAGAGCAGCGGACTCCGCACGATCGGCCCCAGCCGGGTCGGAACGAGGAGCGAGAGCCCCTCCGGTAACGGGAAGAGACGGCCATCACGGACGATACCGGTTCCGGCTCGCTCAGTACGCAGTCCGATGAGCTCCGTTTCCAGCCCGAGTGCACAAGCCAGCTCGGTCGCGACCGACTTGGACGCGACCCAGGAATCGGGCCCGTGCTCGATCAGCACCCCGTTCCACCGTTCGGTGCGGATCCAGCCGCCGAGTCGCTCGTTCGCTTCCACCAGCGTGATCGCCAGGCTGGAGCACGATCGCTCGAGCCTCCAGCACGCTGCCAGACCACTGATGCCACCGCCGACGACGACGATGTGCGCGGTCATCGGATCAACCTGCTACGCTGCGTGCTTGTCGAAGCGCCCGTCGGATCGCATTGGCGAGCGCACGACAGAGGAGCGGATGATCGTTCAGCATCGCTGGACGTTCCAACACGATACCGCGCTCCGCCGCGTACGCCTTGTGCGCGATATCGACATCGTAGAGCACCTCGACGTGGTCGCAGACAAAGCCGACCGGGGCGAGGAGGACACGACGCACCCCTTCGGCAGCCAGCGCATCGAGCGTTTCCTCCACCGTCGGCCCGAGCCACGGCTCCTCGCTCGCTCCCTGGCTCTGGAACGCGAAGCGCCAGCGCAGGTGGGGGAAGTGCTGGGCAATCAACCGAACGGAGGTGAGAATCTCCTGCTCGTACGGATCGCCCCACTCGAGAATCCGTGTCGGCAAGCTGTGCGCCGTGAAGAGCAGGACGGTCGTATCGCGCTCCGCCGCCGGTATCGCCTCGAGTGCGCGCCCAATCCGATCGACCCAGGCGGCGATGAAATTCGGCTCGTCCTTCCAGCTCTCGACGGCATGCACCGGGAGCGTTGCCCCCTGCTCCTGCAGCGCCTCCTCCAGGCGCGCGAGGTAGGCCCCCACGCTCATGCGCGAGTAGTGTGGCGCCATCACCACCGCCACGAGACGGTCGGCACCATCCGCCAGGATCTCCGGAACCACTTCGCGGATGTAGGGGTGCCAGTGCCGCATGCCTACGTAGACACGGTATCGGACGCCGTCTTCGGCCTCGAGTGCCTCGAGCACCCGCTGGACACCCGCTGCCTGCGCCCGGGTCAGTTCCAGAATGGGCGAACGACCACCGATCGCCCGGTAGCGTTCGGTCAAGTCGGCCAAGAGTTCTGCCGAGTAGGGACGACCATGGCGCACATCGGCCAGATAGGCGGGCAAATCGTCCAAACTGTTCGGCCCGCCGTAGGCCATCAGCAGTACCGCAACGCGTTCTGGAACCATCGTAATCTCCCTTCCTCCTGCCACCTTCACGCCACCGAGCGGCGGCCCGACCAGGTCTGCACCTCCGCGACGAGCGTCGCGACCGCATCCGGCGACGTTTCCGGAAGAACGCCATGACCGAGATTGAAGATATGCCCGGGACGCCCACCAGCACGTTCCAGCACTCGCCGCACCGCCGCGCGGAGTTCCTCGCGCGGTGCCAAAAGCCAGGCGGGATCGAGATTCCCCTGGATCGCTCGTGCGCCGATCAGTTGCCAGGCCCGATCGAGATCGATCCGCCAGTCGACCCCGATGACGTCGGCCCCGGTTTCAGCGACGAGATCGAGGAAGCCAGCAGTCCCCGTACTGAACACGATGACCGGCACGCCGAGCATCTGCACCGCGTGCACGATCCGGCGCGTCCACGGAAGTACCGCCGTGCGATAGAGGTCAGGCGCCAGAGCCCCTGCCCAGCTGTCGAAGAGCTGGACGGCATCCGCCCCAGCAGCGACCTGCATGTGCAAATAGCGCACCGTAAGATCGCACAACCGGTCGAGCAAGCATTCCCAGGCTGACCGGTGCTCGAGCAGGAACCGCTTCGTCGCGAGATAGGTGCGGGAACTTCCTCCCTCGATCAGATAGCTCGCCAGCGTGAACGGCGCCCCCGCGAAGCCGATGACCGCCACACTGGACGGAAGCTCGCGCCGGACGATGCGAATCGCTTCGCCGGTCACCTGGAAGGCAGCTTCGTCCGGCTCAGCCGGCAGGCGATCGATTTGGCCTGGCGTCCGCAGCGGCTCGGCGATGACCGGCCCTTCGCCAGAGGCGAACGTGACCTGGATGCCGAGCGCCCCGAGAGGCCAGAGAATATCGGCAAAGATGATCGCGGCATCCAACGGAAAACGACGCAGCGGTTGCAGGGTCACTTCTGCAGCGAGTTCCGGCTGCCGACAGAGGTCGAGCAAGCTGTAGCGTTCCCGCAAGCGCCGGTACTCCGGTAGATACCGGCCAGCTTGCCGCATGAGCCACACCGGCGTCCTGTCGGTCGGTCGACGCCGGCAGGCCTGGAGGAACCGAGAATCTCCCATTCTGTGCTCCCGTCTCCGGCAGCCTGGCACGCAGGCTGCTCGTCCTGCTGCGGCAATTCAGGCACTCCGTTTTCCTGCAGAGTCTACCACTGCGCATCGGACACGAGGGGTCCTAGTACTCACCACTCGCTGGTATGGGAGACCTTGGCTATCCCCACTCTGCAGCCGGGCACCGATTTTCTCGAAGTGAAAGGAGGGGAACGGTGCAGGGCGAAATGCACAGCAGCTATCGAGAGCGCTGGATCGAAGCGGGACGGGACCTCACGCATACGCTCCGGATCACGCCCGACAACCTCGCGCTGCGGCGCATGTTCCTCCAGCTCACCCCTCAGGATTTCGCGATACTCGCTCGCCTCGCCCCCTGGGCCAACCGTGTCGCTGACCGGATCGCACGCCGCTTTTACGACCACCAGTTCGGTTTCTCGGAAACCCGGCGGTTCTTCGAGCGCTATGCGCGCAAGAAGGGAATCAGCCTCGAGGAACTCCGCCGGAGCCTCGAGCGGACCCAGGCAGCCTATTTCCGCTGCATTTTCGAAGAAGCTGCCCGTGGCGGCGATTTCGGCCCGGACTATTACGCTATGCGCCTGCAGATCGGTGCGGTCCACAACCGTATCGATCTCCCCCTCAAGTGGTACCTCGGGAGCTATGCGGTGTACTGTGATCTGGTCCGCGACGAGCTGCGCAAAGCATTCCGGTTCCGAC
>BEID01000292.1 GCA_002898975.1 bacterium HR27
AAGCCAACGTACCGTTCGGTTACGCCAGCGCGCCGTCCTTCCAGAACATGTTCTTCGGCGTCAGTAACCTGCGGATCATGATGCTCTACCGGAAGGCACGACAGTTGGCCAAGAAATATGGTGCCTGCATCCTCTTCATCGACGAGATCGATGCTATCGGCCAGGCTCGCGGCGGGCGGTATGCGGGGAGTGGCTTCATGGGGCCGCTCTTCGGCTGGGGCGGAAACGCGATGTTGAACGAGTTGCTGCTCCAGCTCGATCCGCCGCCACAGGAGGTCACACTGGTCGGGCGGATCCTGCGGCTGCTCGGCCTCCGCAAGGGGCGGGCTGAATTGCCACCGGTTCTCACGATCGCGGCAACCAATATGCCGGATGCGCTCGATCCCGCGCTGCTGCGACCCGGTCGTTTCGATCGCAAGATCGTCGTCGATGTGCCGAATGCCGAAGGAAGACGGGAAATCATCGAGTACTACCTGAGTAAGGTCAAGCACGACCCGAACATCCCGATCGATTACATGGTGTATGACACGATCGGTTACACACCGGCAGCAATCCGCTACGTCATCAACGAAGCGGTCATCCATGCCCACTTCGAGGGGAGGAACTACATTACGTACGAGGATTTCACTGCGGCACGGGAGACGCACGAGCTCGGTTTGCGACAGCCGATCCGCACGATGTCGTTCGAGGAGCGGCGGCGCATCGCGTATCACGAGGCGGGGCACGCGCTGGCGCAGTTCTTGCTGCAACCGAAGGAACGTGTCGTCAAGGTCTCGATCATCCACCGGGGCGAAGCGCTTGGCTTTTCGGCGACGAAGCCGACCGAGGAGCGATTCACGAAGACGCGCGAGGAACTCCTGGCCGATATCCAGGTGGCGCTGGCTGCCCGGGCGGCGGAGGAGCTGTTCCTGGGTGCGCAGATGACCGGAGCGACGAACGATCTGGCTCAGGCGACGCATCTGGCCAACCTGATGGTCTCGGCCTGGGGCATGGACGGCTCGCTCTACAGTGGGCTCACGTACAACCAGATGGTTCCCGACCTGTACCGGAAACACCGGATCGAGCGCCTGTTGCAGCGCCAGTTCCAGAACGTGAAGCGGCTCCTCGAGGCGAACCGGGAGGCAGTCATCGCGATCGCTGAAGAGCTGCTGAAGCGGGACGAACTGAACGAGCAGCAGTTGCGCGAGATCCTGGCGCAGTTCCAGTTGGTGGTGCCACCGCCGCTGCCGGAGATGGAGGAGCCGCTCGAGGTTCGTCAGGCCGAGGAACGGGCGATGCTCGCGTACAGCGACGGCGCAGCGGAGCCACAATCGACTCCCGTTACCGTGGTCGGGGATGGTGAAGAGGCCGAGGAGGGACGGCCAGGTGAGGGGGTCGGGATACCTGGTATGACGAACGGGGCAGGTTACAACCCCGGCCACTAGGTGGTGTACAGCGAGGCGAGCCAGGCAGCGACTGCGCTCGTCCACTGCTCGAGGTGCGTGAAGGCGACATGGTTCGCGCGGTGGAAGAACAGCAAGCGCTTCGGGCCCCCAGCCGCGCGGAAGAGCCGAACCGATTCCTGTGGCGGGACGACGAGATCGTTTCCGGCACCGACGACGAAGAGCGGCGTCCGGAGGTGCGGGGCGACGTCAGTGAGTGCGAGCGCGGGTGCTAGCCGGTCGAGTTCCGACGGGGTCGTGCCCACCGCAAAGGCGACGTCGTACCGTACGAGGTCACTCAGGGCATCGACATACAAGCGGGGATCGAACGGGCTCGTTACGGACACGACAGCGGAGAAGTCCGGAACAGTCTGGGCCACTTGCACCGCATAAGCGCCGCGCAGGCTCACGCCGAGCAAGGCGAGGTGACGACCGTCCACGCCGGGTAAGTGTTGTGCGGCCTCGACGATGGCCCAGCCGATATCCTCCTGTCCAGGAGCGGCTGGGATACGACTGGCGAGTTCCCCGCTCCCGGGGGTATCGAGTGCCAGGACACCGATTCCACGCTCGAGAAACGGCCGGGCCCAGCTCACGGTTTCTTCCTTGGTGGTGCTCGCACCGTTCAAGAAGACCACGAGCGGGGCTCGCGACTCCCCTGGTGTGACCAGATAGCCCGGCAGGACACTATCGCGCCAGGGGATCTCGACGGGGCGTATCGGCGGATCGAGGTGGGGTGCGGCGGCCCGGTACAGTCGGGCGGCGATGGCATAGAGCGTGCGACGTCGGACGACATCGTCGAGAACGAGCACATGCCCGAAGTGATAGCAAAGAGCGGCCGCCCGCTGGAGTTCTGCCGCAGCTCGCTGTTCACCGGCGATCGCGCGCTCGTGCGCGGCCAGGAGGTACTGGTGGGCTGTCCGCACCCAGGCGCGTGGCCAGTCGTGGAGGCGACGAATCCGCCGGAGGGTGGCGCTCAAGATTCGCGGGTGGATACCAGCGAGGAGGTACCGATAGCGCCCGGATGGCGACAAGACCGCGGCACTGGCCAGGCGCAGGGCCACATCGAGCGCGGCCAGCGGGAGACGATTCACGATGAGGAACCGAAAACCGACGGTGCGTACGATGCTCAGCACTTGCGTCCTCCCGGCTAAGGATACCGTCGTAAGTGCGAACCGAAAGACGGCATTTCGGCGCGACACACAACGTCAAGTGCGTGAACCCGTGCGTGGCGCCCAGATGGCGCCCTGTTGTACCCGCTAGCATCGGTTATCGTCCGCGAGAACCCGGTATGGCACTCGATGGCAGTGCGGAGCGCGAGCGCTGTGGTGCGACTTCGGTTACGAATGAGTTTCCCACGCGGCTGGATCGGATCCTCTGAGGCGTGCGAGGTCCCGTCGTATGTGGTCTCGCTGCACCGGTACAGCTGTCGCACTGTGCCCGGTACCGTCGTCCGGCGCCGTTCAGGACACGAGTCGACGAAACCGCGAGGCGGGTTCTGTCGTTTACAATAGTGCAAGAGTCGCGCACGTTCGACAGCATACCTGCCAGCGGTTTCGGTACGCGGTACCGGAGGCAGGCGTGCTGTCGAACGTGTTTTTGCTGGGCTGAGGGAGCCCAGCCGTCACCCGCCAGGCCACACGCGGTGACGCTCGTTTCCTTGTCCAATCGCATACCTGCCGTTGGTGCTCGCAGATCGCGGCCAGGTGCACCGTTCTTCGGAAGGGGGGTCGTGACTGGAGATGGTGACGGAACGCCGGCTGGCCACTGAAGGGGGAAAGGAGCGGAGCGCGGTCATGAATCTCTTGGAGCGCTTGGAACGCTATCGGACCGAAGAGGCTCAACTCCACTGGGAAGGCACCTTCGCCGACTACTTCGAACTAGTTCTGAAGAACCCACAGATCGCGCAGCTCGCGCA
>BEID01000293.1 GCA_002898975.1 bacterium HR27
ACTGGTACTTCACGTCCGGCGGGTAGGTGGCCACCCCCGCGTAGCCCTGCCGCACGAGAACCTCGTTGAAGAGGTAGGGGCCGACCCAGACGTAGCGGAGCAGCCGCCCGTAGCGGTCGGTCTCCGAGACGTCCTTCTCCAGCCCCACCTCCTTGCCGAGCAGCCAGGAGCGGGTGAAGGCGCTGGCCGCCTCCCCGTAGCACTCGATCTGCCCATGTACCTCCGGCGTGTCCACGCCGATCAGGCGGACGCGCGCCGTCCGTCCATCCCGGAAGGTGACGTCGATGGTGTCGCCGTCGACCACGCTGCTGACGGTCGCCAGCTCGTAGACGCCGGCGGGCTGGCCCGGTCGCCCGAGCTGCTCGTAGCGCCAGCGGTAGTAGTGCTGGCCCACGTTCCCCGCTTCCACCTGCCAGCCGGGCGGGTTCCCCGGCGTGTAGGTCAGCACCCGCCGCTCGAAGACCTGCACCAGCACCCACTGTGGCGTCCCACCGACGCGCACGCGCGCCCAGTAGGGCTCGGTCAGCGGGAAGCCGGTCGCGTAGAAGGGGTTCGGGAACAGCGTATCGTCCCGGAAGTGCCAGCCGGTGTAGACCGGGCCGCGACCAGTCATGAAGGCCCAGAAGACGGAAGCGACGGTGTGGTTCGTCTCCGGAACGAGGATCGCCGCCGTCACGCCGTACTGGCCCAGGCTCGGCTCTTGGCCCACCTGCCCGGTGCGGTCGACCGTTTGGGTGACGAGCTGGCCGGGGGCGAGCGGCGGGGCGGCGAGGAGCCCGCTGAAGCTGGCGTAGGTCGGAGCGTCGGGATCGTCCGGGTCGCCGGCCACGTTGACCTGGGCCGGCGGGTGCGGCTCGAAGGTAGCGTCGCCGAGTTGCAGCTGGCCGGTGACGAGTTCCTTGGCCAGGAGGCCGTTCGTGACGTACCAGGGAGAAGTGCGGTCGCTGGCCGGATCGGTGATCTCCATCCGCGTCTTGTCGAAGTACTGGACCAGGCGGCTGCCGCCGGGTGCCTCGGCGTAGGGCTCGCGCAGCGGTGGGGTGAACGGTTCGGGTCCCCACATCCAGGTGCGGGAGACCTGTCCAGCGGCGACCGGCAAGTCGCTGCGGGCCCAGGTGTCGAGGAAGGCGTCGTGCCCGGTCGGTGTCGCGGCGACCGGGCGGGCGAGCAGCAGGCCGCTGAGAGCGAGCAGCAGGGCGAGCAAGACCGATAACCGTCGTATAGGCTGTCGGAACACCCCTGAACTCCTTCCCGCTATGCCAACCCGAGTCGGGTGCGCTGGTGACTGGAACGAGCTAAATCATCGATTACGAGAGCCAGCGTTCCTGGAATCTCACAATTACTGGCTAGCCCATTCAAAGCTGCTTCTAGAACATCTGATTGCCAGACTGGGAACTGCAAGGCAAAGGTCCATGCTTGGCGCTCAAACCGCCGAAGCAGATGTTGACCACCGACGCTAGAAGTCCAAAACGCAGCGCCGCCGGCATGGAGGGCAACATGACCGACCTCATGCCACACCAGGAGCGCGCTACTTTCCCTTGAAAGCCCACGCTTCAAAAGGATTACGCGATCGCGAACTAGTACGGCCGGTATGGCGGCGGGCAGGTCTACGGACTCCACCGTGATGCCAATACACGGGAGAAACTCGTCCCAAGAAAGTGCGTTTATCAACCCATGGACTCTGCGCCAACGCTTCGCCGCGTCCATCGCGAGCATACTCACTAGCCCGTACTCCTCGTACTTTGCCGCTCGGGATTTTCACGGAGCGATCGAGCAAGAATTTCCATAGCTAATCGCCGGTCACGCTCTGTTGCTCGTTCTATGAGTGCGTACCAAACCGCAAAATCCTCATGAGTTGGAGCTTCCGTCTCGGGTTCTCGCAACAGGTCAGCCACCGGTATCCCAAGTGCATCCGCGATCCGCTCAAGGACATCTAGTGAGGGGTCGCGTTTACCGTTCTCAATCTGAGAGAGGTAACTCTGGTTGACCATGGCCCGTGCAGCCAGATCCTCCTGCCGGAGCCCCTGAGCCTCACGCAAAGCCCTGATGCGCTGTCCAAGCACTTTCCGATCGATCCGCTTCATGCCTCCACAGTAATGACCACCTTGACGATCGTCAAGGCCTAGGGTATTGACATCCGACAATGTCGGTATTACAATGGGCCATGAAGGAGGCTCGTGATGGACCTGTTCCGCATCGCAATCGAAGAAGTCCGAAAAGCTCGCGGGCTGACCCGGTACGGTATGGCCCGCGCGGCCAGCATCGACCCCGGGCAGTTTCACCGTTTCTTGAATGGCCAGCAGAACCTGGGGCCGGTCACGCTCGGCCGGCTCATCCGTCGCTTCCCCGAACTGAGTCCTCACGTGCTTCTTTTTTTGCAGTCGGATATTGCTCATAGCGATACTCCATTTTCCCAAAAGCGAACCCCACGGAGAGGAGGTCGTCATGGTCGTGCAACGATCACCTCCATTGCGTCTAGCCCCAGCCTAGACCGAGATCCCGTTTTGCGATGAATCGCAATCAGGGAGGAGGACAGTAGTGGCACCGCGGACACCGAAACTCACGCAAATCTCGGATCTCGCTGGCTGTGTATGGAGAGACGCGCTGGCACTCGCACTCGAGGATCAGCGAATCACTCCGCACGAACGCAAATTTCTCACCGAACTGCACGACCTCATCACAGGCGTGCGCTGGTGGGACCAAGCGCGAATCGAAGCGATTTACGCGCTGGAGCACGGCATTCCCACTCCGCCGTCCCCGTGGCATGCGCGCCGGCGGCGGGAACTCGACGAGCTGAACATCGCAGAACGTCACGAGCTTGAGCGCATCGACCGTCACGGACGGGAGGCAGCGTGATGGCGCAGCGACGGCTGGGCCCGAACTACGTGACTGCCGAGCCCATGGTCGAAGCGCTGTTGCGCCAGCTCGCGCGCATGGTCGCGGACGAGCTCCGGGCGGATGTCGAGCGGGAGTTGCGCCGCCTGGCCGCCACGCAGCTGGCCGGTAACGAGCTGACATGCAGCGTGACCGAGGCCGCGAAGATGCTGGGTATCGACCGGAACACGGCGTACGCAGAGATCCATCGGACCGGGGCACTGGCCGGAATTCCGGTCCTTCGAATCGGCGAGCGCTACCGGGTGTCACGGGTCGCGATTATGCAGCGGCTAATGGGTGAGCAGGCCGGTGAGGTCGGCACCGGCCTGCTGTCCAGGGAGGAGAAATAATGGCACTCAAGAATGAATATACCACAACGCACCTCGCTCCACGAGTGTTCCGCTTCGATCTCCGTGACTCGTCCTGCCAGCGGGCCCTCCAGCACGCGT
>BEID01000294.1 GCA_002898975.1 bacterium HR27
GCATCATCACCCGTGGTGGGCGCGTCGAGAAGGTGTGGGCTGGGGTCGCTGCGGCGGAGGATGCGGGGCTCTCGCCGATTGAGCGCATCGCAGTGGTCGTCCGTGGCTTCAACGACGACGAGGTACCGGCCCTGGCTGGTCTGACGCTGGAGCGGCCCTGGCAAGTGCGGTTCATCGAGGTCATGCCGCTCGAGGGGGTCGCCGAGGTGCACGATACCGGGCTGGTGACGAGTGCGGAAACCCGTGCCCGGATCGAAGCCGTTTACGGGCCATTGGAACAGCTGGACGCACCGCTGAGCGATCCAGCGCGCGTCTACCGGATTCCTGGCGCGAAGGGCACGATCGGCTTCATCAGTCCGGTGAGTGAGCCATTCTGTGCCTTCTGCAACCGTATCCGTTTGACCGCGGACGGTAAGCTGCGACTGTGCCTGCTGCGGGCTGACGAGGTCGACATTCGCGAACTCGTGCGGAGCGGCGCGAGCGACGAGGAGTTGATGGAGCGGATCCGGGCAGCGGTGTGGCGCAAGCCGTGGGGGCACGGCCTACGGGAGGGCGACCGGCGAACTGGACGCGGAATGAGCCAAATCGGTGGCTGAACCGTCGTGAGTCCGGACGGAAGCGCCGGGGGCCAGCGCCCCCGGCGTTTCCGTTCTGCATCACTCATGCCGGTAACCGTTGCTCCGAATCGGCGCAGCAGCACGCTCGACGTGTGTCCGGCGACCCGGCGAGGGGACTCCAGCTTGCCCGTTTCCTGAGACACTCCGCCTGAGCTGTCCATCGAGAGTCTCGACCGTCGCTTGCGCTCCGTCGCTGATGCGGAAGTTCGCGATGAGGTCGCGGAGGCGCGCGGCATAGCGCTCGACGATGCTGGATTGGGCACCTACTTCTTCGATCATGTGCGTTGTGCGATCGACCTGTTGGTGGACACGCTCGACGTTGTGCTGCTGTGCCCCGACGATGCGGTCGATCGCTTTCACTGCATCGGTCACCTGATTGGCCTGGGCAGCCATTTCCTCAGCGGCCGTCGCGTTCTGCTCGATGACGCTGCTGATATCGCGCAGTGCAGCGATCACGCGGTCGCTGGCAGCCGCCATTTGTCGAGCCGCGGTCGTGATCGCATCGACCTTCTGGCTCGTCTGTTCGACCGCTTCGAGGATGGTCTGCAGTGCGCGACCTGCCTGCTCGGCGCGATCCGCGCCGCTCGCGACTCGATCGGCTCCGGTGCGCATCGCGGCCACTGCTTGCTCGGTCGCTTGTCGCACCTGGTCGATCAAGGCCGCGATGTCCTGCGTTTCACGGCGGCTCCGTTCGGCGAGCTTGCGTACCTCGTCGGCGACGACAGCAAAACCGCGGCCGTGTTCACCAGCACGTGCCGCTTCGATCGCCGCATTGAGGGCCAGTAGGTTGGTTTGCTCAGCGAGGTTGTCGATCGTCTCGACCACCGCGCTGATCTCCTGGCCCAGTCGACCGAGTTCCGCGACGCGTTCGGCAGCGGAGAGAACGACGTTGCGAATGTCCAGCATGGCGTCGATGGTCTGCCGAACGGCATCGGCGCCACTGTCAGCCGAGCGCCGGGTGTTGAGCGTCGCCTCCTCGACGGCCGCGGTATCGGCGAGTACCTGCTGGACTTGCCCCGCCAGCTCGTTCGCGGCAGCGTTGATGCGCTCGAGACTCCGCGCCTGCGCACTGGCTCCTGCAGCGACGGCCTGGACGACTTGCTGCAATTGCTCCATCGACGTACGCGCGGAGGCTGCTGCTTGAGCGACCTCGCTCGCGCCCTGCCCGACTTCGAGCACACTCTGGTTCACGTCGCGCATCGCGTCGATGGAACCTGCAGTAGCATGGTTCATTTCGGCGGTGGCATCGCTCAAGCCGTCCGCGGCGGAACGAATATCGGCGACCATCGCGCGGAGCTGCGTGACCATGCTGTCCAATTCGCTGGCCGCATTGCTCAGTTGGTGCTGGACGCCGTTGAACGATTCGACCATCTGACCGATCTCATCGCGCCAGCTCATGGTGACGTCTTCAGTCACGAAGCGAACCGACTGAGTCAGATCGCCGGCAGCGATGCGACGGAGCGCTTCGGCAAACGTGGGTACCTGCTCAGTGGCGAGGCGCCGGGCAGCTCGAGCGACGGCGAGCGCGCTCGTGCGCACGCGTTGGGCGATGAGGATGCCGACGGCTGTCTGCAAGACGACGAAGAAGGCATGGATGAACGTGATCGTCCAGGACGGACCATCCTTGTAGACACTGTACGGCCAGAAGGCGTTGAAGAGGACGTGGTGAACCGCGATGAGGCCAGCAGCCAGCACGATGGGGAGCCAGTCGTAGTAGATGATCAGAAAGGCGAGTGCAACGAAGATTTGGAAATGCATCTCGATGAGTCCGCCGGAAAGGTGGATCAGCAATGCAGCATAGAGCATGAGGAGGGCCGCGGTGAGGAGCCGGTACCACCGGGTTCCGGCGAGAAACGGATACGCTGCGGTCGCGGCCCCGCTCAGGAGCGCGGCACCGAGCAATGCCTGCCAGAGTGGGTGCTTGCCGAACAGGAAAACGACCGCCAAGGCAGCGGCCGCGTGCCCCCACAAGATCCAGAGACTGATCCGATCCCGGCTACGATCGGTCGCGATGGCCACTCCGTTCATCCCGACACCACACCTCTCCCTACCGAGCACCTCGACCACTCAGTGAGCGTTATCGGCAGGAGTGGCGAGTGACTTGAGATCCGATCAACCGAAGAGGGGTAGCGCGGTTAGTGTGCAGCGAGGGCCAGGGGGCTCGTCGCCGTCAGCAGCGGCGAGTTCAGCGCGATCACTGCAAGGCCGAAGCGGACAACCACATGCGCCCGTACTCGCGCATCGCCCGGATGAGCGGGAGAAGTGCCTGTCCGCGTGGCGTGAGTTCGTAGCGCGGACGCCCGGCATGCTCGTCGATCCGACGGATCAGGCCAGCCGCTTCCAGCTGCTTGAGGCGGGTGGACAGCGTTTTGGGGCTGATCCCACGAATCGAGCGCTCGAGTTCACTGAAACGCCCCAAACCGCGCGCGAGATCACGCAGGATGAGCGGTGTCCAACGATCGCAGAGGATTTCGGCAGTCTGGGCGAGAGGGCATCGTTCAGGAGGCAAAGGCGCGGTTCGCATAGTCAAAGACCTCCACGTCGCGGCGCGGTATCCTCGACGGGACGACGCTCGTCCTCGACAGGAGCGAGCGTAGCACGAGGGCACGCTCGACTACAAGCGCACCAGCTGGGAGCTGGCGGGACGCAGGATGAAATCGGAACGCGAAGTGAGCCTGCAGTCGGGGACGAACCTGGACG
>BEID01000295.1 GCA_002898975.1 bacterium HR27
AGCGAGCGGATATGCTGGTTGGGGACGATCAGGAGGTGGATACGCGCCTGCGGGTGGATATCCCAGAAGACAGTCACCGCGTCGTCCTGATGGACGATCCGCGCTGGCTGGCGGCCCGCGACGATCTCGCAGAAGATACAGGAGTCGGTCATCCCTTCCCTCCTCGTTCCGTGAGGTCGACATGCCGGAACTCCCGGAAGTCGAAACCGTGCGACGCACGCTCGCCCCGGTGCTCGCCGGCGCGACGGTCGTCGCTGCCCTTCGGGGCGCGCACCCCGACGATATTCTGCTCGATCCCTGGCCGGTCTTCGCGCAACGCATCCGGCGGCGGCGCATCGAGACGCTGGAACGGCGCGGCAAATACCTGGCGCTCTGCCTGGACAGCGCAGACCGGCTCCTCATCCACCTCGGCATGACGGGCGAGCTGCGCCTGAGCCATCCGGCTGCGCCAGCGGGTGCACACTGCCACCTGGCGCTGGTCTTGCGAGCGGAAGGACAGCTGCCGCCAGCGCTCGTCGACCGGCGCGGCCGGTTCCTCCTCCGCTACCACGACGTGCGGCGCTTCGGCCGGATCGGCCTGCTCGACCCGGTTGGGTGGGCAGCGCTCTCAGCCCGGCTCGGCCCGGAACCGCTCGACCCGGCGCTCACGGCAGCGGAGCTGTGGGAACACCTGCACGTGCGGCGGAGTCCGGTAAAAGCGGCGCTGCTCGACCAGACGCTCATCGCCGGGATCGGGAACATCTATGCGGACGAAGCGCTCTTCCAGGCTGGCATCCATCCGGCGCGTCGCTGCCAGAGCCTGACGCTCGCCGACGTCGAACGGCTGCTTACCGCCCTGCGCACCGTCCTCACCGAGGCGATCGCCAGCGCCGGCACGACGATCCGCGACTACCGGGATGGAACCGGACGGGCGGGATCCTACCAGTTCCGGCTCCAGGTGTACGGCAAGGAGCCAGGCACGCCGTGCCCGCGCTGCGGTGCCGCGCTCGCACGGATCCGGATCGCCGGGCGGAGCAGCACCTTCTGTCCACAATGCCAGCCGTTGCTTGATTGATACCAGCCAGGCCAGCACGGGAACTGAGGCATCGGTGCTCGATCAGTGCTGGTGCCCGTCTGCCGCCAAGCGTCGGGGGAGCAGCGGGTCGTCGGGATCGAGGATCGGGACGGGCGTGTCATCGGGCAGGAGTTCCGGGTGCTTGAGGCCGTTGCCGGTGAGGAACAGCACGACCTCTTCGTCGCCGGCAAGCCAGCCCGCTTCACGCAGGCGCCGGACTGCGGCGACGGTCGCGCCGGCCTCCGGTGAAACGAGCAGTCCCTCGGACCGAGCGAGGAGCTGCATCCCGTCCAGGATCTCCCGATCGCTCACGGCGACTGCTGTGCCGCCGCTCCGGCGCACCGCGTCGAGCACCAGCGCATCGCCGATCGTCGCCGGGACGCGCAAGCCAGGTGCGAGCGTGGTCGCGTCGTCCCACGGTTCGGCTCGCTCCGCGCCCGAGTGGAACGCGCGCACGAGTGGCGCGCATCCCTCTGGCTGGACGAGGACGAAGCGAGGACGCTCGGTACCGAGTAGGTCGAGATGCGCCAGTTCGTCGAATGCCTTCCACATGCCCACGATACCGGTTCCCCCACCGGTCGGATAGACGATGACGTCGGGCAGGCGCCAACCGAGTTGCTCGGCGAGCTCGATCCCCATCGTCTTCTTGCCTTCAGCCCGGTACGGCTCGCGCAGCGTCGAGAGGTCCGCCCAGCCGAGCAGCGGGGCGAGGCGGCGGACGATGCGGCCGCAATCGGTGATGAGACCACGGACGCGGAAGACGTGCGCACCGTAGGCGAGGCACTCGCGGACGATCGTCGGTGGGGTATCGGCCGGCAGGAAGACGTAGGCCGGGATGTCGGCCCGTGCGGCGTAGGCGCTCAGCGCGGCAGCAGCGTTGCCAGCCGAGGGCAGCGCGACAGCGCGGGCACCGAGTTCCCGTGCCCAGCTCACGGCTACTGCCAGGCCGCGGGATTTGAAGCTTCCGGTCGGGTTACGCCCCTCGTCCTTGAGCCAGAGTTTCGGGAGACCGAGCTGGCGGGCCAACCGTGGCGCTGCCAGCAACGGCGTTCCGCCTTCACCGAGCGTGAGCCGGTAGAGAGGATCCCGTACCGGGAGGAGTTCGGCGTAGCGCCAGAGGTTCCAGGGGCGATCGCGCAGTGCCTCGGGACGAAAGGAGCGTCGGGCCCGGTCGAGGTCGTACTGGGCGAGGAGCACACCGCCGCAGGCTGGGCAGGTGTTCCACAGCGCATCGGCTTCGAGCCGTTGGCAGCACTGCGAGCAGGCGAGCGAAACGAGCGTACTCTCACCCATCGGCCTTCTCCCCCTTTTGCCGCATTCTAGCCCGTCCCCACGCGAGAATGGCTGCGTCAAGTCGTTGGCACCTCTTGACACGAACAGGCTCAATGCATTATGTTCCCTTGGGTCGGCCCACGAGCGTTGGGTACCGATCCCTCTTCCGCGCAACACTGCTTTCGATCGGGTCAGGGACGGAGGGAAGAGGCATGCGGATCGCGCAGATCGCGCCGCTCTTCGAAGCGGTACCGCCCAAGCTGTACGGTGGGACGGAACGTGTCGTGTACGCGCTCGTCGAGGAGCTGGTCCGGCGCGGGCACGACGTGACGCTCTTCGCGACGGCCGATTCGCAGACCAGCGCGCGCTTGGTGCCGATGGCTGAAGGGGGGCTGCGTCTCCTCGGCACCAAGGATCCGATCGCGCTCCACGTGGCGATGCTCGAGGAGGTGTACTCCCGGGCCGACGAGTTCGACATCATCCACTCGCATGTCGATTACCTCACCTTCCCCTTCGCGCGTGGTGTGGCGACGCCGACGGTCACCACGCTCCATGGGCGGCTGGATATGCCGGAGACCCGCCGGGTGCTGGGTCGGTTTACCGATCAGCGGTTGATCAGCATCAGCTGGAGCCAGCGGCAACCGGTCGCTGACCTGCCGCTGCGCTGGGTCGGCACGGTCTACAACGGGGTACGGCTCGAACATTTCCCGTTCCGTCCGGAACCGGATGACCCGCCGTACCTCGCCTTCGTCGGCCGGGTTTCACCCGAGAAGCGTCCCGATTGGGCGATCGAGGTTGCGCGTCGCGTCGGGCTGCCGCTGAAGATCGGGGCGAAGATCGACCCAGCGGATCGCGAATGGGCCGAGGAGCACTTCCTGCCCTTGCTCGACACGCCAGGGGTCGAATATCTGGGTGAGGTCAACGAGCAACAGAAGGCTGAGCTCTTGGGTGGTGCGCTCGCCTTGCTCTTCCCGATCGACTGGCCGGAGC
>BEID01000296.1 GCA_002898975.1 bacterium HR27
GGTATCCGGCTGCCGAGCTGTTGTCGGCGGTGTTCTCGAGCGGGCGGACGCGGTAGTCGACGTAGCGGGAATCGACGACCTCGAGTGCTGGATAGACAGCGGCGACCGCGCGCTGCACCGTCGCCGGGTCACACGGTGCGACGAGCGCGCGCGAGAGGCGCACGGCGATCTCCGGCTCGACGCGGGGGTGGATGAAGCGGTCCAGGGGAACTCTCTCCCCTTCGATCGCCACCCAGTCGAAAAGCCGACCGGAATTGGGATGCTTGACCCCGAACTGCTCGCGCATGGCCGGTGAGGTGAAACCGAGTTCGAATCCGGTCACGCGGCCGGGGAGTCGGGCTACCAGTACCTCTTGGATCCGATAGGCGTCGTCCTCGCTGCACTCGTCCGGGAGGAAGGGCGAGGAGAGCGGTCTGCGCGCCGCCCAGGCGCGGTAGAGTGGCTTCAGCGCACGCATCGCTGTGGATCATGAACCGACCGTGCATCGAGTGGTCTCCCTCCGCGGGAACCACACCCTACCCGTACGACTGCCGAACCGCATGATTCGGATGACGGACACGAGGCCGCCAGGTGGGGTCCTGGCGGCCTCGCGGTGGTTCAATCGTCGGCGCGGGCGGGTTCGGCGGCCTCGACTGGTGGGGTGCCGTAGAGGAAGAACTCGGCCGGCAGCGGCGAGCCGAACCAGATGATCCCCTTGTCCAGCTCTTCCTCCCGCCAGGTGATCGGCTGCCAGGCCGGGTCGAAGATGAGGTAGCCGGCGTCGCCGAAGAGCTCGACGCGGTTGCCGCCCGGCTCGATGACGTACATGAAGTAGGCCTGGGAGATCCCGTGCTTACCCGGCCCCGCTTCGATCTTGATCCCGACCTCGCTGAACACATCGGCGATGTCGGAGAGGTGCTGCGGGTAGCCATACCAGTAGCAGACGTGGTGGAGCCGGCCGCGAGCGCCAGCCTGGTCCATCATGAAGGCGATCTCGTGGACGAGCGGGCTGACCGAGAGCCAGGCACCAGCCTCCCGGCCGTTATTGAGGAGGATATGCTCGCGCAAGCGGAAGCCGAGCAGGTCCATCAGGAACTGCTTGTTCTGGGTCACGTCGCTGGCCAGGAGGTTGACGTGGTCGATGCGGCGCACCGGGACACCGCGCAAGGGGCGCCGCTGCGGCCGGTTGATCAGCTTGGTCTTGGCCTCGGCCGGCGTCTTGTAGTACTCCACCTCCCAGAGGAGCTCCATCGGGTGGCCATCGGGGGTGTGGAAGCGGTAGGCGCGGCCGTGGCCGCGGTCTCCCTCGATCCAGCCCTCGCCGAAGCCAGCTTCCTCGAGGGCGCGGACGCGGCGCTCGAGGGCCTGGGGCGAGGTGGTGCGCCAGGCGACGTGGCCGAGCCCGGGCTTCTCGCGGCGGGTCACCTTGAGGGTGTGGTGGTACCAGTCCTCGTAGGCGCGCAGGTAGACCGAGTCGCCGACCCGCTCGGTCTCCTCGAGGCCGAGAAGGTCCTTGAAGAACCAGAGGGTACCGTCGAGATCGGGCGTGTAGATCTCGACGTGGGCCAGCTGCGCCACATCGAAGATCGGTTCCGGATAGGCGTTCGTGCTCATCGGACTCCCTCCCACTGCAGCGTGCTGCTGACCGACTCCTGGGGCGTTTCCGCCCGCGTGGGTGCCGACCCCTTCGCTCGGCGGTGTCCTCCTTCACCGAGACGGCCGGACGCACGGGAGACCCGCCAGAACCGTGCGTCCGGCGCAGTTCCCGGTCACTGCTGCTGCTCGAGAAAGCGTTTGAGGACCCAGCTCACATCGTCGTTGTTCACGAGATCCGGTGCGAGCCAACCGTCCAGGTCGTACTCGGCCATGCACTGCTCGGCGAACCCACGCATCCGCTCGGCGGTGCCGACTGCTTCGGCGACGACGAGGCACTCCAGGCGGATGTTCTCGTGGTTGCCGGCGTAGTTGCTCTCGTAGAGTTCGTGCCGTCCGGCGAACTCCGAGATCGTCGCATCGTACAAGAGCTTCATCAGCTTGACGCGGTCATGGGCGTCGATCCCGCCGGTGCCGCGCACGTACTTCTCGATGTAGGGCCGCTCGGCCGGGTTCTTGAAGTCGAGGGCATGGCTCGGCAGGTAGACGAGTCCGCTGGCGATGTTGTCCAGGATGATCTGGCGCACGCGCGACCAGGCGGTCGGCGCGAGTGCCCGGTAGGCCATCCCGTACTCGAGATTCGGGTGCACGTAGCCGTCCGTCCAGGGGATCGGGTTCCGGCACATCGCATCGGTGAGAGCCCAGAAGAGGTTGCGCCAGGCGATCACCTCGCCGACTTGGGCCTGGACGCCGCGGTATTCCTTGACGCCGGTCGTCGCGATCGCCTTGAGGAGGACCCCAGCGATGAAGTCGAGCTTGACGGCGAAGCGTGTGCACCCGTGGAGCGTGAAGCGCGGGATGAACCCCGACACCGGGAAGAAGTTGTTGACTTTCTCGACGTCCCCGTAGACGAAGATGTTTTCCCAGGGGACGAAGACGTTGTCGAAGATGAAGATGGCATCGTTCTCGTCGAGGCGGCTGGAGAGCGGATAGTCCCAGGGGCTGCCCATCACCGCCGCCGTGTACTCGTAGCTCGGGCGGCTGATGAGCTTGACACCGGGGACGTCCATCGGCACCGTGAAGATGAGCGCGAACTTCTTGTCCTTGATCGGCAAGGGGCCGTAGTGGGCGATGAAGTTGTAGTGCGTCAGGACCGAACCGGTGGCGACCACCTTGGCGCCGGAGACGTAGATGCCGCCGTCCGTCTCCCGCTCGACGTGCATGTAGACGTCGCCCACCTCGTCGGGCGGACGGTTGCGGTCGACCGGCGGGTTGATGATGGCATGGTTCCAGTAGAGAACCCGCTCCTGCCCGAGCCGGTACCAGCGGCGCGCGTTCTCGCTGAACGGCTCGTAGAAGGCGGCGTTGGCGCCGAGCGTGCCGAGGAAACTCGCTTTGTAGTCGGGACTCCGTCCGAGCCAGCCGTACGTCATGCGGGCCCATTCGGCGATCGCGTCGCGGGCCTTGACGAGGTCCTCGACGGAGCGGGGGGCGCGAAAGAACGGATGGGTGAAGCCGCCGTTGCCTGTATCGGTCTCGACGGTCAGCACGTCCTTCTTCGCCGGGTCGTGCAAGGCGTCGTAGAGGCGTGCCACCATCCGGGCGGCGTTGCGGAAGGCCGGATGCGTGGTGACGTCCTTGACGCGCTCGCCGTACACATAGATTTCGCGTCCGTCCCGGAGGCTTTCCAGGTACTCCTCACCGGTGAACGGCCGCGTTGCGACCGTCTAGATCG
>BEID01000297.1 GCA_002898975.1 bacterium HR27
CTACGAGCGCGACGGAGTCTACCAGCTGTACGTCGAGTTCCTCGAGCCGCTCGGTGATGGCGCGTTGCGCCTGCAGCTGGAGCAGCTCAAGCAGAAACTGGAACGCGAGGGGCTGTTCGATCCCAGCCGCAAGCGTGCTTTGCCACCGCTGCCGCGCTGCATCGCCGTGGTCACCTCACCGCACGGCGCGGTCTGGCACGACATCCAGATCGTGCTGCGTCGCCGCTATCCATACGTGCACCTCATTCTCGCACCGGCGCGCGTGCAGGGTGACGGAGCGGTCGAATCGCTCATCGCTGCGCTCGAGGCTGTGCAACTGGATGGGCGGGCTGAGGTAGTGATCATCGCCCGCGGCGGTGGCTCACTCGAGGACCTCTGGTGCTTCAACGACGAGCGACTGGCCCGGGCTGTCTTCGCTTGTCGTATCCCTGTGGTTTCGGCCGTCGGTCATCAGACCGATTGGACGATCTGTGACTTCGTCGCAGACCACCGGGCACCGACTCCCTCGGCAGCTGCCGAACTGGTGACGCCGCACGACCGCTTCGCACTCCTCAGCTGGCTTTCTGGACTCGACCATCGCTTGCACGAGCTGATGCACCAGCGCTTCGAGCGTGCGCGCGAGCAGGTCGGTCAACTCGCACATCGACTGAACCGGGCAGCGCCACGGCATCGCATGGATAATTTCCGCCAGCGTCTCGATCAGTCGGCACAACGCCTCGATCGCGCGCTGGTCCAACGACTGGTTGCCGAGCGACAGCGTCTTCAGGCGCTGGCACGGGAACTCGAGCTGCTGAGCCCGTACGGTCCGCTGGCGCGCGGCTACCTGCTCGCCGAGGACGCGACGAGCGGCAGCTTGGTACGGTCGGTCGAACAGCTGGCCCTCGGTCAGCGGCTGCGCCTGCACTTCAGCGACGGACGAGTCGAAACGGTCGTCGAAGCGCTCCACCGAGAGGGAACGGGAGGGGGGACACATGGCTGAACGCATCGATGGATCCGGTACGCCGCTCCATCCGATCGATCTGTTCGAGCAACTCGTCGGAGAGGTCGAGACGATCGTGCAGCGGTTGGAGAGCGGCGAACTCCCGCTCGCCGAGGCGATCCGTGAGTACCAGCGCGGTATCGAGTTGATCCGGCATTGCAACGCGATCCTGGATGAGGCCGAGCTGCAGATCAGCCAGCTCCGTCTCGGGAGCATGGCACCGGGCATCGAACCGGCTGCGGAAGCACTCGACTTCTCCGGTGGTGAAGACGGCGATCTTCCGTTTTCCTGAGGGTCGAGGAGCGGTACGCCGATCGACCGAGAACGACGGCCTCAGCAGCAAGGGCACAGCGGTTCCTCGGGATACCGGCTGGTTTTCTCGCTCTCTCGATACCTTCCACCGGTTCCTGGATGCCCCTTTACCGGTGAGGTCTCGCACTGGCCGGCCGCTCCGCACCCCTCCGGTCCGACCTGCGACGAGTTTCCGAAGGACGCTGGTGTGAGGCTGTTTTGCCCTGCCCGCTCTGGCTAGCACCGCGGGACCACGAACGCCTACAGCCCCTCGGTACTCCCTTCTTCTCTGCCCAGGTGACGCGACCGCCGACCTCCTCGTTCAGAAGGCGCACAGCGCCGGGAACCGGTCGAGGAGGCTTCGATGGCACGGTCGCTCGTCCAATTGCTCGCGAGTCTCGCGCTCGCACTCCAGCTCTTCGCTGCAGCCATCGCTGCGGCGAGCGCGGATGGCCCACCGGCACGGTACATCGTGGTTGCCGCGCAGGAGACGGCAGCGAGCGACTTCGCGCCGGTGCGGCGGAACCGGGCTCTCGAACTCGCCCAGGCTGTCGGGGCACAACCGGACGTAGTGTACGAGAGCGTGCTGGACGGTTTTGCTGGTTACCTGACGCCACGGCAGGTGGAGCGTCTCCTGGCAACCGGCGCTGTCGCAAGCATCGTGCCGGATGCCGAAACGCACCTGGCCGCGCAAACGGTGCCGACGGGCGTCCAGCGAATCGGAACGCTCGCGAACCCTACGGCCAAGATCGACGGTACGGACGATCCGCTCCCGATCGATGTCGCGATCCTCGACACCGGAATCGACCCCAATCATCCTGACCTCAACGTCGTCGGTGGCTACGACTGCTCAGGGAGCGGGAGTTGGGTCGACCGGCACGGGCACGGCACGCACGTGGCTGGCATCGTCGGTGCCCGCGACAATGGGATCGGTGTGGTCGGTGTGGCACCGGGAGCACGACTCTGGGCTGTCAAGGTGTTCGGCAACGACGGCACCGGGTATGTCTCTTGGCTGATCTGCGGACTCAACTGGGTCGCTGCCCATGCCGACACGATCAAAGTCGCCAACTATAGCGGCGGTGCCAGTGGGAGCGATACACCGAACTGCGGCGGTACGAGCGACCCGCTCCACCAGGCAGTCTGCCGTGTCGTGCAGGCCGGCGTCACGCTGGTCGTCGCAGCCGGCAATGGAGGGAACGACGCGCGGAACACGATTCCAGCAGCGTACCCGGAGGTCATCGCAGTCGGTGCGATCGTCGATACCGACGGCAAGCCGGGCGGACAGGGCCCAGGTACGAGCTACGGTGCCGACGACACCCGTGCGTCGTTCTCCAATTACGGTCCAACGGTCGACTTCTATGCACCCGGTTACGCGATTCTGTCCACCGTTCCCGGTGGTGGGTACCAGCGGTGGAGCGGTACCAGCATGGCTGCACCGCACGTCGCAGGCGCTGCAGCACTGTATCTCGCTCAGAATCCGGGTGCCTCACCGGGACACGTGCGCACGTTCCTCGCTTCGTCCGGTGAAGTTGGCTCCTGGGATACCTACGGGCAGACGCTCGTCCGGACCGACTGGGGTGCCGGTGGATCCGGGGGTGGCGGCAACAGTGGATCGACACCCGTCACGCACGATATCGCCGTGACGCAACTCTCTGCACCCTCGACGCTAGTAGTCGGCAGTGCCGCAACAGTCACGGTTTCGGTGCGGAACGAGGGAACGGCGAACGAGACGGCTACGGTCACCCTGACAGCGAACGGTCAGGCGATCGGTCAGCCGCAGACGCTGACACTGGATCCTGGTGCGAGTGGTTCGGTGCGTTTTACGTGGCAGCCCACTGTCGCCAGCACGTACACGCTGGAGGCACGCGCGACGATTACGGAGGACAGCGACCCGAGCGATAACCAGCGAAGCACCACGGTTACCGTCGCGCAACAAACCAGCCCCGTCCTCGATGTCGCGATTACCGACCTTACCGGCCCGGCGAGCCTCAGCCGCGGCCAGTCCGCCACCATCTCGGTGACCTTGCAGAACC
>BEID01000298.1 GCA_002898975.1 bacterium HR27
TGAACTCGAGTCCGAGGAAGACCATCCGGGCCACCCAGAAGAAGAGGATGTCATAACCGGTCTCCATCACCGAGCCCGGATAGAAGTAGCGGAGGTCTTCGGTGTCGTCCGGCCAGCCGAGCGTGCTGAAGGGCCACAGCCCGCTCGAGAACCAGGTATCGAGCACGTCGGGATCCTGTTCGATCCGCGTACTGCCGCAGTGCTCGCACCGCTCGAGCGTCTCCTCGGCGGTCACCGTGAGTTGACCACAGTCCTGGCAATACCAGACCGGGATACGATGCCCCCACCAGAGCTGTCGCGAGATGCACCAGTCGCGAACGTTTTCCAGCCAGTGGAGGTAGACCGCGCGGAACCGCTCCGGGATGAACTGGAGCGTCCCGTTGCGTGCTACCTCGATGGCCGGCTGCGCGAGCGGCGCCATCTTGACGAACCACTGCTTGCTGATCATCGGCTCGACGACCGTACCGCAGCGCTGGCAGTGACCCAGGCTGTAGCGGTGCGGTGCTGTCCGCACCAGATAGCCCTGGCGGTCGAGCTCCTCCACCACACGCCGCCGCGCTTCCTGGATCGTCAGCCCAGCAAACGGCCCCGCGTTCTCGTTGAGCGTCCCGTCGGGGTTGAGGATGTTGACCGGTGGCAGGTCGTGCCGTTGCGCGATCTCGAAGTCGGTGAAGTCATGGGCCGGCGTCACCTTGACCGCACCCGTGCCGAACGCCGGATCGACCGCCTCATCCGCGACGATCCGGAGTCGCCGGCCGAGCAGCGGCAGGATCGCCGTCTTGCCGATCAGATGCCGGTAGCGTTCGTCGTCCGGATGCACCGCCACCCCGGTGTCGCCGAGCATCGTCTCCGGACGCGTCGTCGCGACGACGAGCGACTCCTCACTCCCCTCGACCGGATAGCGCAGGAAGTAAAGCGTCCCTTCGAGCTCCTCGTGATCGACCTCGAGATCGGAAAGCGCCGTCATGCAGCGCGGGCACCAGTTGATGAGCCGCTCGCCGCGGTAGATCAGCCCCTTGTCGTAGAGTCGCTTGAAGGCCGTGCGAACCGCCCGCGAGGGCCCCGGATCCATGGTGAAGCGGAAACGTGTCCAGTCGCACGAGGCACCGAGGATCCGGAGCTGCTCGCGGATCCGGCCGCGGTAGCGGTTCATCCAGTCCCAGACTCGTTCGAGGAACTTCTCGCGCCCGAGGTGGTGCCGGGTGAGGCCTTCCTTGAGAAGTTCGCGTTCCACGACCCACTGGCCAGCGATCCCAGCGTGGTCCGCTCCGGGGAGCCACAACGTCGGATAGCCCTGCATCCGTCGCCAGCGGATCATCAAGTCCTCGATGGCGACGAACAAGGCGTGTCCCATGTGCAGTTCGCCGGTCACGTTCGGCGGCGGCATGATGATGACGAACGGCTTCCGGCTCCAGTCGATCTCCGGCGTGAAGTAACCCCGCTGTTCCCACCAGTCGTACCAGCGTGACTCCACCGCCTGTGGCTGGTAGGCCGGAGCCAGTTCGTCGGAATGCGCCACCTGCGTCATCGCATCCCACCTCCACGTCCAGGATCGCGGGGCCGAGAACCGAGCATCCACGTTGTCGTCACGGTGCACGAGCGGCCGGGGTCGATCGGCTGAACAGCACGACCCGTCCGGCGGACGGCCTCCCGGGCAAGCGTACCGGTCACCGCCGCGTACCGTCAACGCAGAGGCATACCGCGCGGCCAGCTTTGTGCACCAGGGCGATGACGGATCGTCGAAGAAACCTCTCCACGCTCGGGCTGCCGCCGTAGCCCAACCTGACCAGCCTGCGGCGAGAGGGAGCATCTCCGAACCCATGGGGACATCCTCGACCGAAGCGCGAGCGTCTTCAGAGGGTTCCACGGTTGAGACTGCCACAGCCAGGAGAGTTCGCTCGTCTCTACCGCGCTCGCTCCCCGATCTGGCCGCGCGGGTCCTCCGACGCTGTCGTCTACACAGCCAGGCTCGTCCTCAGACGGCCTGCGTTTGCGACTCCCTGGGGACCGGACAGCCCAGTTCCGGGCGACAGCGGTCGCTTCTCCAGGTCCGTCGTGCCCCACGCGTTCGCAGCCGACGCCCTGAGACGGGACGCTGGCTCTCATCCCTCCGATGATCGCACCCCGTTCTCTGGCTGCTCCGGGCGGGTAGCCTTCCGCTCGAGCCACCACGTCCCGAGGATCGAACCGATGAGAAAGGCGATGGCGATGAGGCTGCGCAGCCAGACCGGGCTTCCCGCGAGGTCAGTGTCCCAGATCGGTCCGCGGCGGATCCCCTGCCAGAGGGCCACTGCGGTGAGCCAGGTGACCAGGAGTTCGTAAGCCCAGTCGAGTACACGGTACGAACGGAAGCGCCGGATGACCCAACGCACGTGGGCCACGATCAGGAGCGCGAGGCTACCGAAGTAGGCGACGGCTGAGAAGAGCGGATACCAGCTTTCCGAGAGCATGGGAGAATCCTCCTCCACCCTGGCTGAGCGCCTCGCTCACGGTCCCCATGGCGGCTCTTGCCAGCAACAGTCGCACCACCAGACGCACGCTCGCGGCACGCAACTCGCACAGATAACTATGAGACACGTAATGCACGCTAGGTTGCCTAACCGACAGGGCCAAGCACAAAACGTCCCGGCCGCGCAACAGCGGAGCGCAGCGCCCAGATCGACCTACCAGCAGCGGCGCTGGCTGCAGGGCCAAGACCCTGGTGGGCAGCTCGCCGGGCTGAACGCACCACCGGCTGCCACCGGCCAGGCCACCTGCCCACCCTCGCTCGCCGCCAGCAGCACCGCGGTCTCCCCCTCGAGCCGGTACCGGAAGACTGCCACCCAACCCGGGGTGTCCCGTGCGGTCATGACACACCAGCCAACTCCAGCGGGTACAGACGAGCGTTTCAGAGGGCTAACCCACCAGCACGGTGGAGTCATGCACGGATGGCCTAGGCCGAACGTGCTGTTTCGCTCCCGTGCAGACGCGTCCTTCCACTCTGCCGTACCCGGCGTAGCAGGGCCCACACATGCAACAGCACGAGCACTCCGGCCGTACTCGCTGCTGCCGGGCTGGCCCAGTATCGGTACCACCCACGATCCCACCAGAGCACGAGCCACAGTGGCGTGACGAGCACGATCGCTCCAGCGAGTACCTTGCGGCGCCTGGTCAGCGGCTGCCTCGTTGCGAGGGAGGTGCCCGTGACCAGTTCCGTAAACGCTTCGCACGCAACGAGCACAGCGATGGTGTACCAGCACCAGGTCGCGAGCAGGCTCCACGGCATAGATCCACCTCCTCAGGGCTTCCT
>BEID01000299.1 GCA_002898975.1 bacterium HR27
TCGTCGCGATCGACTCGCGGGACAGTTGGGTCGCGACCCGTGGCTGGGAAACGCTCACGCCGGTGCGTGCGGAAGACGTGGCCCAGCGGGTGGCGGCACAAGGGGTGCGTCGCGTTTTGGCGACCGACATCGGGCGTGACGGAACGCTGACGCGCCCGAATGTCGAACTTATGGCGCGTCTCGCTGCCGAGGGAGTCCTCGTGATCGCATCGGGGGGCGTGAGCCGGTACGAGGATCTCCTCGCGCTGGCGCGCGTGCCGGGAGTGGAGGCAGCCATCGTCGGCCGGGCGTTGTACGAGGGCCAGCTTCGTTTCGAACGCGCAGCGGATTGGGTCGTCGGAGGAGCGGGCTGATGGACCGTCGTTCCGATCCGGAATTCATCCAGCAGGCTCGCGAAGAGGAGCGGCGGCGCCGTGAGGAAGCCCGCCAGCAGGCTATGCAGAGCCAGCTGGACGAGCTCCGGCATCGTGTACGCGAGCTGGCCGCTCGTCAGCTTCGCCTGGAGGAAGAGCTGAAGGCTGCCGAGGCTGATTGGGCCGAGCAACGACATGCCCTGGAGCAGCACCGGCACGAGGTGCAACAAGCGCAGCAGGCACGGCAGCTGGAGGAGGCACGCTTCCGGCAACAGCTGACCGAGCTGGCCGTGCGCGTCGACGAGCTGGTGCGACCGATCCGCACGCTGCAGGCACAGGTCGCCGAACTCCTGGACGCAGTCCGGCGGCAACGCGAGGATACCGGGCAGGATACCCGTCGCTACGACGAGTTGCGCGTGCTGATCGAGCATCTGGCGGCGTACGTGGAGCGTCTCGCTGCCACCGACCAGTCGCTCCGTGGCGGGCTGGAGGCGGTCACGACCGAGGTCGAACGACTCGGCCGGGAAGTGACGCGTCTCCATGACGCGATCCGGATCGTCGAGCAGGATGTGCGGCGGCGTGTGGCCGAAGTGTTGCAGGTGATCGAAACGATACAAGTGCAGCTCAAGGAAAGTGTCGCGCGCGATACGCGGTTGGAAGAAGAACTGGAGCGTGTGCAGGAGGGACCCGCTGCGATCCCTCCGCAGTTCCAGCAGTTACAGGAGGTTGTCCAGCGGTTCGCGGCCGAACTGGAGCGAGTGCGCAGCCATACCAGCGAGCGGGACGATCTGCTACTGGAGCGTGTCGAGGAGCTGCGCCAGCACTTCGACCAAGCCCTGCGCGATCTGACGAGTGTGGAAGACCAGCGGGCCGAACGTGTCAATCAGGAGTTCGAGCAGCTGGAGGCGGTCGACCGCGAATTGCGGTACCGGATCGATCTCATCGAGGTGAAACTGGAGGAACTGCGGGAGATCGACCGGCAGTTGCGGGCCGAACTGTGGCGCCTGCTCGAGCAGCGTGTCCGGCTGCGCTTCGAGCAGGCGCAGCAGGAACTCGAGCAGTTCATCGAGCAGCGGCAGAAGGCCGAGCGAGGAGACGGTACGGCGAGCTGATGCTGAAGCGACGGATTATCCCTTGTCTGGATGTCACGGCTGGACGTGTCGTGAAAGGGATCCGGTTCCAGGATCTGCGCGACGCTGGCGATCCGGTCGAGCTGGCGGCTCGTTATGACGCCGAAGGCGCCGACGAACTCGTTTTCTTGGACATTACGGCCTCGGCCGAGGGTCGCGACACGATGGTCGATGTCGTGCGGCGGACGGCCAAGGAAGTGTTCATCCCGCTCACGGTCGGCGGTGGTGTGCGGACTCCCGATGACATGTATCGCCTGTTGCGGGCGGGTGCCGACAAGGTGAGCGTGAACACGGCAGCGGTGCAGAATCCTGAGCTGATCCGGGTGTGCGCACAGCGTTTCGGCAGCCAATGCGTCGTGCTGGCGATCGATGCGCGGCGACGCGCGGACGGTGGTGGGTGGGAGGTCTACACGCACGGGGGGCGCAAGCCGACGGGTCTCGATGCGGTCGCGTGGGCTCGTCATGGTGTCGAGCTCGGGGCGGGGGAGATTCTCTTGACCAGTATGGATACGGACGGCACGCAGAGCGGGTACGACCTCGAGCTCCTGCGGGCAGTGGTGGATGCGGTACCGGTTCCCGTGATCGCCTCGGGTGGTGCCGGTACGCTCGAGCACCTCTACCAGGCGGTCACGATCGGCGGCGCGCATGCAGTGCTCGCTGCCTCGATCTTCCACTACGGGCACTACTCGATCGCCGATGCGAAACGCTATCTCGCCGAGCGTGGTGTGCCGGTACGGCAGGTCGTAAGCGCAGCCTGAACGACGTCGCTCCATTCGTGAGCCTTTCTCCTTGCCGAACTGATACGAATCTCCCATGGCGATTCTTGACACTCCAGGTCCGAGCGTGGTAGCCTGCGGGCGACCGGACGGCCCTCCTCGCCGTCCGCACGGGGGACGCAGGAGCCTGGGGGTTGGCTCCTGTTCGTGACCGGAGCAGCGATCCGGTCAGTGGCCAGGGACGAACGAGGGAAGGGGAGTCGATTGGGGAAGATACGACTTCCAGCTCGGCTGGTATCCGCGTGTCTGGTCATCCTCGCTGTTGCCTTGCTGTTTTCCCCGGTGTCCGCTGCGAACGATCTGGCCAGTGGTGTGCTCGGCCAGATCACGGGAACGAATGGTGATGGGGTGAACGTTCGGTCGGCACCGGGTTTCGATGCCTCGCGAGTCGGTGGTTTGCCCGCGGGTGCGCGTGTTCGCGTCGTCGACGGGCCGCAGGGTGCAGCCGACGGTTCTGCCTGGTACAAGGTGCAGGCTGACGGCGTCGAGGGCTGGGTCATCGCGGACTATCTGGCTCCAGCTGTTCCGACGACCGGCGACGTGGTGCAGGTGACCGGTACGGACGGGCACGGCCTGCGGGTGCGCGCCGCTGCCAGCCTCGATGCTAGTGTGCTGGCCATAATGCCAGATGGCGGTCGAGCTGAGGTCACGGGTGCCATCGTCGCGGACGCCACCGGCACCGAATGGGTACCGCTCCGCTACGACGGTATCGATGGATTCGCGGTGCGGGCCTATCTCGTGGTCGTGGACAGCGGTGCTGGTGCGGCGAGCAGCCAGCCGGTTGTCGAGGTGCGTCAGGTCGCCGACAAGCCTGAGGTCCAGGTCGGTGGGAACGTCGAGGTGGTGAACACCGACGGGCAAGGGCTGAACGTGCGGTACGGTGCCGGATACGACCAGCCGGTCGCGACCGTGGCCCCCGAAGGAACGGTGATGCGGGTGATCGGTGGGCCGCAGACGGATAGCCAGGGCATCACGTGGTGGCAGGTCGACTATCGTGGTATCCAGGGCTGGGTCCATGGTGGCT
>BEID01000300.1 GCA_002898975.1 bacterium HR27
ACTGCGTACGCTCGCGCGCGCAGCTGGCATCCAGTTCGCCTATCGGGATATCGCGGGCCAGCGACAAGTCGCCCGACCCGAGCAGCTGATCGCAGTGCTCCAGGCACTCGGTCTGCCGATAGAGCACCCAGACCAGGCTCCGCAGGTGCTGCGGGAGTACCAGCACCAGCGCCTGCAGCGCGTGTGCGAGCCAGTGCAGGTGTGGGTTCACGGCCGCGGGTATCCGTCTCTCCGCATCCTGACGAGTCAGCTGCCCGAGGGCACGTGCACCGTCCACGTCCGGTGCGAGGACGGTGCGACCGAGGAGCGTACCGTACCGGCAGCGGACATCCACATGGTCCCTCAGCCAGTCGCGGAGAGCGCTTCGCTACCCCCGCAGTACCTCATGACCCTCTCGTTGCCGCTCGAGCTGCCCATCGGGTACCACGAGGTGACCGTACAGCTACCGAACGGCGCAGAAGCGCACACCCTGCTCATGGTGCGGCCACCGACGGTCGTCCTGCCGGACACGATCGGGCTCGACCGGGCTTGGGGGACGTTTCTCCCCCTCTACGCGCTCTGGTGCGATGAGCCGGGGGATGGAGCGACGTATACCCGCTTGCACGAACTCATCGCCTGGACGCGTGAATGCGGCGGGAAGCTGGTCGGCACGCTTCCGCTCCTTCCGGTTTTCCTCGGCGAAGCGCCGTTCGATCCCAGCCCCTATGCTCCGGTCAGTCGCCTGTTCTGGAACGAGTTCTACTGTGACGCTGCCGCATTCCTGAAGGATCAGGGGCTCGCTGCACCACTCGTGACCGTTACCGACGAGAAAGGGACGCGTCTCGTCGACTATGCCGCCACCTGGCGTGCGCGTCGCACTGCACTCGCGCAGCTCGCCGACCAGCTACCGGCGGATGCCGCGCGATGGGCAATGGTGCAGCAGTGGCTCGATGCGCACCCCGCTGTGCACCTGTACGCACGGTTTCGCGCTGCCGTCGACCGCTACGGCCCACCGAGCCGCTGGCCGGAGCATCTCCGGCACGACCGAGCGCTCGACCGCCCTGAGGTGCAAGACGAAGCGCGGATCTACCTCGTCGGACAGTGGCTGGCCTCGCAGCAACTCGGCACGAGTGAGCGTTCGGCACTGTACCTCGATCTCCCGCTGGGCGTGCACCCGGAGGGATTCGATGTCTGGTCGCGGCCGGAACTCTTCGTGACGGGCGTGAGTGCCGGTGCGCCGCCCGATCCGTTCTTCGCCGGCGGCCAGGTCTGGGGTTTCCCCCCGCTCCATCCGGAACGGATCCGCGAGGACGGATACCAGTACGTTCGCGCGGTACTCGCTCACCACCTCGGTGCAGCCAGCCTGCTCCGGATCGACCACGTCATGGGATTCCACCGGCTCTACTGGGTTCCGGCCGGTGCCAGTGGCCGCGACGGTGTCTACGTACGGTACCGTCCGGAAGAGTTCTATGCCGTTCTGGCGATCGAGAGCCAGCGGGCTGGCTGCGCCGTTGCCGGCGAGGATCTCGGCACGGTACCGGCGGCAGTCCGGCGAGCGATGGCCGAAAACGGCCTACTTCGGCTCTGGGTGCTGCCGTTCGAGCGGGAGACCGGTGGCTTTCGCGAGCCGCCTCGGCTCGCGGTCGCGAGCCTGGAGACGCACGACCTCCCGCCCTTCGCCGCCCTGTGGGAAGAGTGGGGGCTCGAAGTCCAACAGGCTGTACGCGGCTGGCTTGCGCAACACGGGTATTTCCAGCCAGGCGACGATGCACAGGATCCCACGGCGCTGCTGCGTGCGCTGCTGCGCATGCTCGGTGCTGGGCCAGCAGCCATCGTGCTCGTCAACCTGGAAGACCTATGGCTGGAACGGGAACCGCAGAACCGCCCGGGCACCGGGTTGGAAGCCCCGAACTGGCGGCGACTCGCACGGCGTGGGCTCGCTGACTTCGTCACCGATCGAACCATCAGCGAGCTGCTCGCGACGCTCGACCTGACGCGGAAAGGAGGTGCTCGGTGACGACGACATGGCGCGTCGGCCCAGTCCGTCACGACCGATCGCTCCTCACCGATCACGACGTGTATCTCTTCAACGAAGGCACCTGGCTCCGGGCGTACGAGAAGATGGGCGCCCATCCGTGTGTGCTCGACGGCGAGGAGGGGGTCTATTTCGCCGTCTGGGCCCCGAACGCCGAACGGGTCTCCGTCGTCGGCGATTTCAACGATTGGACGCCGGGAAAGCACCCGCTGGCACCGCGCGGGTCGTCGGGCATCTGGGAAGGGTTCGTTCCTGGTCTCGGCGTGGGAGCCCGGTACAAGTACCACATCGTGTCACAGTTCAACGGATACCAGGTCTTCAAGGCCGATCCCTACGGTCTCCGGCACGAGTGCCCGCCCGGTACGGCTTCGATCGTCTGGGATCTGACCTACGACTGGAGTGACGCCGACTGGATGCGACAGCGCGCTCGTGCCAACGCGCTCGACGCACCGATGCAGATCTACGAAGTGCACCTCGGTTCCTGGATGCGCGTGCCGGAAGAGGGAAATCGCTGGCTCACCTATCGGGAAATCGCTCCGAAGCTCGCCGAACACGTGCAGCGGATGGGCTTCACGCATGTCGAGTTTCTGCCGGTGATGGAACACCCCTTCTACGGCTCGTGGGGCTACCAGGTCACCGGCTACTTCGCACCCACTGCACGGTATGGCGACCCACAGGACTTCATGTTCTTGATCGACACGCTCCATCAACACGGCATCGGCGTGATCCTCGACTGGGTACCGTCGCACTTCCCGACCGACGAGCATGGTCTGGTCTTCTTCGACGGGACACACCTCTACGAGCACGCCGACCCACGCAAGGGATTCCATCCCGACTGGCACACGGCGATTTTCAACTACGGCCGGAACGAGGTTCGCACCTTTCTCCTCTCCAGCGCGATGTTCTGGCTCGACCGGTACCACGCAGATGGGCTTCGCGTCGATGCGGTCGCCTCGATGCTCTACCTGGACTACTCGCGTGGGCCCGGGGAATGGATCCCGAACGAGTATGGCGGTCGCGAGAACCTGGAAGCGATCGCCTTCCTGCGACGGCTCAACGAGGAAGTCTACCGGCACCATCCCGACGTCCAGACGATCGCCGAGGAATCGACCGCTTGGCCGATGGTGTCACGGCCGACCTACGTCGGCGGACTCGGCTTCGGCCTCAAATGGGACATGGGCTGGATGCACGACACGCTCCTTTACTTCAGCCGCGATCCGGTCTACCGAAAATATCACCACAACGAACTGACCTTCAGGCTGCTGTAC
>BEID01000301.1 GCA_002898975.1 bacterium HR27
GTCGTGCTCTTGCCGCAGCCGCTCTCGCCGACGAGTCCGAGTGTCTCGCCGCGGTAGACCTTGAACGAGATGTCGTCGACCGCCTTGATCCACCCGACGCGCCGTTGCAGGATGATCCCGCGTGTCAGCGGGAAGTACATCTTCAGGTTACGGACATCGAGCAGAACCTCGCGCTCTTTCGGCGTGTTCGCTTGCGGCAATGCCTGTGCCTCAGTTGCCATCGTCAGCCCTCACCTCTCCGTGTCGCCGTGGGCCAGCGAGCGAGACCTCTTCCCAATACCAGCACGCCGAGCGATGGACCGGGTTGACGTCGAAGAGGGGTGGATTCTTCTCGCTGCACTTCTCGCGCGCGAAATCGCAGCGCGGCACGAACGGACACATGTCGGGAAGATCGATCAGGTCAGGCGGGAGCCCGCGGATCGGATTGAGCCGTTCCTTGCGCGGTGCGTCCAGGCGCGGGATCGAGTTCAGGAGCCCGACCGTGTACGGGTGCTTCGGATTTTCGAACAGCTCCTCGGTCGGTGCGGATTCGACGATGTGCCCAGCGTACATCACGTTGATGCGATCGGTCATCCCGGCCACGACACCCAGGTCGTGGGTGATGAGGATGAGCGCCGTGTTGTGCTCGCGCTGGAGGTTCCGGATCAGATCGAGGATCTGTGCCTGGATCGTCACATCGAGCGCTGTCGTCGGCTCATCGGCGATCAGGAGCGAGGGGTTGCAGGAGAGCGCCATGGCGATCATCACGCGCTGGCGCATGCCACCGGAAAACTGGTGCGGATACTGGTCGACCCGCTGCTCGGCGTTGGGGATCCCGACCATCTTGAGGAGTTCGATCGCCCGCTGCCGGGCCTGTTGCTTGCTCATGCCAAGATGCAATTCGAGCGCTTCGCTGATCTGGCGGTTGATCGTGAGCACCGGATTGAGCGAGGTCATCGGATCTTGGAAGATCATCGCGATCTTCCGTCCACGGATCGACCGGACCTCGTCGTCGCTCATTTTGAGGATGTCTTCACCCTCGAAGAGGATCTCCCCGCTCACGATCTTGCCCGGAGGGCTGGGAATCAAGCGCATGATCGAGAGCGCGGTGATGCTCTTCCCGCATCCGCTCTCGCCCACCAATCCGAGCGTCTCGCCCGGCATGAGATGAAACGAGACACCATCGACCGCCTTCACCACGCCGTCCTGCGTAAAGAACTGCGTCCGGAGATCGCGCACCTCGAGCAGCGGTTCCATCGCGCCTCCTCACATGGTCGATCACAGGCCGGAATCCCGCTCTCAGCGGCTACGCGCTCAGTCTAGCGGTTTCGTGCTGCAACGTCAACAGGAGCCCACCGACCCACTTCGTGCGTGGTGCTGGCCTGGATCTTGGTTCTCTCCACCACGGCGGGGACGGTCTACCCGAAAGCCGGTGCGGCTGAGGCCGCCCGTCACTCACCGGTTCGGCTGCAGGCTCCACTGTTCGACACCGACCCGCGTCCGAACCACGAGCGCGTTCAACGTGGGAATCTGCAACCGTTCCGTGCGGACGACAACGACATCTGGAAATGCGAGTGGGAGAACCGGGAGATCGGTCAGTACCCGCTCTTCGACCGCACGGTACAGTTCCGTCCGCCGCGCTCGGTCACTGGTTGCGACCGCCTCGACGAGGAGTTGGTCCACGTCCGAATTCAGGTAATGCCCGAAGTTCAAACCGTCGAAGAACGAGTCGCTCGACCAGACCGCGCTCTGATCGGGATCGACGTCCCACAGCACTCCGATGAGGAGCGCCTCGAAATCCCGCTCCTGGGTCGCTCGCTGGCGCACTTCGGCCCAGGAGGCGAGATCGAGTTGCACTTCGACGCCGATCGCACGCCACTGTTGCTGGAGGAGCTCGGCGATTGCCCGTCGGCTGGGGTCGGAACCAGTAGCCAGCAGGCGGAACTGGAGGCGTTGCCCGTCCCGTACGCGGATGCCGTCGTCACCGGGTACCCAGCCGGCTTCTTCCAGCAGCCGCTGCGCTTCTGCTGGGTCATAGCTGGAGCGCACGGGTGGCTCGCCAGCCGCCCAGGAGGCGGGTGGCTGGAGGCCCTCAGCGACGCGGGCTCGGTCGCCCCACACCTTCTCGACGATCGCAGCCCGGTCGGTACCGAGGAGCAGCGCACGCCGGATGCGGGCGTCCGCGAACAGCCGGCTCTTCGCAGGATCGAGCTGGAACGCCACCAGGACGAGCTCGTATCCGGGGTATCGCTCGATCGTCACCCCATCGATGTTCGGGAGCTGTCCCGCTCGTGCTGCGTCGACCACGGCCCAGTCGATGCTGCCATCACGGAGCCCCTGCACCAGCTCGTCCAGCGTGGCGACGACCCGGTAGGTGTACTGCGGTACCTGCGGAGCACCGCGATAGTACTCCGGATTAGCCCGAAACGTGAGCGATACTCCGCGCACCCATTGGCTGAAGATGAAGGGACCTGTCCCGACCGCCGACGAGAGGCCGAACGGATCGGTTACCAGTTGCTGTGGTAGGACAGTGCCCAGCACGTGTTCCGGCACGATGCCGATCGTTCCCAGTGTCGGCAGGAAGGAGGCGTCGGGCCGGATGAGCGTGATCCGCACCGTCTGGCTATCGACGAGCTCGACCGACTTGACCCGCTCGGCCAGACGCGAGTAGCGTGGCGAGCGGACTTCCGGATCGAGCAAGCGCTGGTAGGTAAAGACCACGTCGTTGGCGGAAAACGGTTGGCCGTCATGCCAGCGTACCCCGGTGCGCAAGTGGAAGGTGTAAGTCGTTCCGTCGTCGCTCACGTCCCACGATTCGGCGAGGGCCGGCACCGGTTCGCCGGTCGAGGGGTCGAGCACGACCAAACCGTCGAACACCAAACGGCTCAGCGCATCCGAAAGTGGATCGGACACGAAGAGTGGGTTGAGTGTCCGCGGCTCCTCGAGGCCTGCTTCGACGATACCGCGGCTCGTTGCTGGGCCAGCACCCGGTGTCGGCGTGAGCAGTGTCGTGACCGGAGCCGGTGCTTCGGCGGTAGCCGCTGGCGTACTCGAGGCGACGGGGGGTGGCGCGGCGGCAGTCGCTGCCGGTGTCGGTGCGGCCGCCACGGGTGTCTCCAGATTGGCCGAGGAGGACCGCCGGCAAGCGAGCAGGAGCACAACCAAGAGCGTGATGACCAAAACCAGCGACCGCCGCTGCACGCACCCTCCTGCGTCCCGTGCATCTCGCCTGCCCAGCGTTCTCACCGGGCCGGGCAAGCGTACCACGCCGGTCAGCGCGCCTCCGCCTGGTGGG
>BEID01000302.1 GCA_002898975.1 bacterium HR27
TCGCGGCAGCCTTTCGACGCTATGCGCGCTGTTTCTGGAAGTACTCGCGGTTCTTCTGGATGTAATGTCGCCACTGTTCGGGCAGATCGTCCTCGAAGTAGATCGCCTCGACTGGGCAGACCTCGGCGCAGACACCGCAGTCGATGCACTCGTCCGGGTTGATGAAGTACTGGTCCGCCTCGGGATCCGACTTGATACAGTCGACCGGGCACACCTCGACGCAGGACGCGTCCTTCGTCCCGATGCAGGGTTCTGCGATCACGTAGGCCATCGACGTCCTCCCACTCACTGTGCGCCTTCGCGGGCGCTCGCCAACCGCCGTTGGTTGCGTCGCAAGTATACCAATCGCGAAGGAACCGCAAAGCGGGGCGCACGCAGCGCCCCGCTCCGTTCTGCGCTTTCTCAGCGCGGAATCGCGCCCCGCGAGTAGAGCCACTTCACGAAGCGCAGTCGATGCCACTGCTTCCGGGAATCCATGTATTCGATGTAGGGATACATGTCCCGCAGCTCGCGCAGCCGAGCGATCTGCTCAGGGGTGAACCCCATCTGCTCGAGCCGCAGCAACTCGGCCTGCTCTTCGGGGCGCGGCGTCAGTGCCTTCGAACCGGTCATGACCGCCTCCCTCGGTTCACGCGCCCCTCTGGGCGGTGTCGCGACACATCCGATCGAGACGATCGGACAGCCCGCACCGAAAGTATAGCATGCCGCAGCTCGCCGCAGAATCAGCCCTCGCCGTTCTCGGAAGCCTCGGCCGCCTCTTCGCCTGCTTCCTCGACGAGCAAGGCCCGGCGCTCCAGCCGCTTGCGCCGCCGCTCCTCGCGCTTCTTCCGCGGCTGCACCTGCGCTTTCTCGAGGCGACGCATGAACCGCTCGACCTGCCCGGCCGTGTCCACGATCTTCTGCTCACCCGTGAAGAAGGGGTGGCAGTTCGGGCAGAGCTCGATCCGCAAGACTGGCTTGGTCGAGCCGGTCGTCCAGGTGTTCCCGCAGGTGCAGATCACCGTCGCCTGCGGATAGTACTGTGGATGAATACCCTTCTTCATGCCCCGACACTCCCAGCAGCTGCCGGCAGCGTCCGCCCGACCGGCTCCGGGTACACGCTCACGCGCCGCTTGTCTCGCGAGATCGGCTCGAACTTCACGTACCCATCGATCAGCGCGAAGAGCGTAAAGTCACGCCCCATCCCGACGTTGCGCCCCGGGCGGAAGACCGTCCCGCGCTGGCGGACGAGGATGTTCCCCGCGCGGACGAACTGGCCGTCGAAGCGCTTCACGCCGAGCCGCTTCGCGTGGCTGTCGCGCCCGTTCCGCGTCGAACCGCCGCCCTTCTTGTGTGCCATCGCTCACCCTCCCTTAGCGCTCAGGCAGTCGCACTGGTCTCGATCGCTTCGACCTGCAAGCGGGTATAGCGCTGCCGGTGCCCTGTCTTGCGGCGATAGCGCGTCTTCGGCTTCATCTTGAAGACGATCAGCTTCGGCCCTTTGACCTGGTCGAGCACGCGCGCCACCACGCGTGCACCCGGCACGGTCGGTGTACCGACCGTCACCGAACCGTCCTGTTCGACCAGCAGGACATCGTCCAGCGTGACCGACTGGCCCGGTTCGACTGGGAGCTTCTCGACTTCGATGATGTCACCGACGCGCACTCGGTACTGTTTGCTTCCGGTTCGGACGACCGCGTACACGTCACGTCCTTTCTCGGATCGCAGGCAAGACACATCGCTCGTGGGTCACGCACCCACAGACGGTAAGCCTAGCGCGAACGCGCCACGCCGTCAAATCAGGACGATGCTGATCTCCCGAGCGAAACCGGCCCGGGATCACCCTGATCCCGGGCCGGAGCGTCCTGACCGCTTCGACTCAGAACCGCACCAGCGGCTGGTCGAAGAGCTGCGTCCAGAGGAAGTTGATGAAGAAGAATCCAAAGAAGACCGTGTTCGCCACCAGCAGCACGTACGACCACCAGCGGAGGCGGGCCGGACGCGGCAGGCGCCGGTTCAGATACATCAGCAAGAACGGAAAGACGAGCGCACCGAGATTCGACATGTTGGCGGAGATGAGAATGAGTTCCGTGGGCAGAGCCTGGAAGATGAGGAAACTGATCACAACCAGGAGCACGAGCATGAACGGGTAGTAGAAGCGGCGCGGATCACCGGCGATCGCCCGTCGGAAGCGCGGGCTCAGCCCGTACAGTGCGTCCGACATGTTGCGGACGAGCGACTCGAAGATGCCGAGCTGGGTACTGAACAAGATGAAGAAGCCGACGATGAGCGCCCAGGTGTAGAGGAAGCTACCGTACTCGCGGCTCAGCACGTCCGCTGCGAAGGTCGGCATCGTCGCCCGTGTCGGCTTCTCGATACCGGGGAGATTGGCCAGGTGATACACCAGAAGCGTCGTCAAGTACATGCCGATCAGTGCGCCACCGAAGAAGACCACCCACTGGTCGAGCAGGAGCAGCCGGAACCACCGCTTCCAGCGTCGCTCGTTCTCCGGCGTATCTGGGAACGTCACACCGCTGGACAAGATCTCTTCTTGTTTTCCACCGACGAGACCCGCGATGAACCCGACACGCGCCCCCATGCCATAGCCATGGTCGCGATAGTAGTTCATGTTGTACCAGTTGAGACCCGACGCCAGCGCCGTGTACCCAGCCAGGCCACCGAGGAGGGTGGCATCGACCCCGGAAGGCGGCAGGGCCGGTGTGAGGATGCCGCGCAGCGCTTCCCACCATGTACCGAAAGGTACGATCACCAGGTTCACGATGAGGAGCGTTACGAGGATGAACCCCACGATCGCCCAGTTAACGAGCTCGAGCGTCCGGGCAATCTTGCCCCCGAACAACACGATCAAGAACACGACCACCATCAGCAGTACGGCCAACCAGCGTGCGGCTGTCCGTTCCCCAGGCTGGTCCACGAGATTCCCCGTGAAGAGGACGTAGAGCCCTTCGCCAGCTCCGGCGGCCCAGCCACCCCAGATATTGGCGAAGTAGACCATGAGCAAGGCGACCGGCACCCACAGCCACCAGCCCGGCGGCACGCGTGCCCAGCCCAGAACCGGCACCTCGCCTGTGGCCATGATGTAGCGGGTGATCTCGACGTTGTAAAAGGTCTGGAGCAACGCCGAAAGCAGAATCACCCAACCGATCCCGACGAACCCGTACTGCGCCACCGCGAGCGGCCCCAGCAACCACTCGCCCGATCCGATGGAAAGACCGAGCGCGATCAGGCTGGGGCAGATGACTGCCGTAATCGCTTCTTTCACGCCGATACGCG
>BEID01000303.1 GCA_002898975.1 bacterium HR27
CCCGACGCAGCGGCTGCGCCACGTAACGGAAGACGACGGTATGGTCTCCCGGCGGTACGAGCGTGGCCCGAAAAGCGTGTTCTGCCCGATAGAGCGGCGCGTCCGCACCGTCCACCGTAACGTGCCAACCTGGATAGAAGGTGTCCATCAGGACGAGCAATGCTGACCGCTGGGTCCGTACCCGGACCGACACACGGGTATTCGTGTATTTGACGATCTCGGCACTGCCGTCGATCAACCCACTATTGCTCTCACCCGCTGAGCAGAGCATGTCGACCGGGATAGGCGTATCCGCATCGAGAACCACTGTCTGCCCGACCGGTCCCGATCCATCGCTCCGATACGGGATTTGCGCATCGCGAGACAGCGGTATGGCACACGCGGCCAGCCAGACCCGTGGCCACGCATCGGCGTTCTCGTAGATACGGACGGAGCCGTCCCGAACGAGACGGAACGCCTTTGCCTCTTCTGCCGTGAACAGCTCCTCCAGCGACTTGCTGCTCAGCACGTACCGTACCCCGAGAAGATCCAGGAGCCTCTCAGCCCGACCAGCAGTCGCTGCGACGAACAGGTCCCGATACCAGACTGGCCAGAGGACCGAGTATCCCGATGCGCTGTCGATTTCCCAGACCAGCGGACCGTTCTCCCAGATCGAACCAGCCTCGAGCGGTAGAATCCGGAACCGGTCCGGGAGTGCCTCGTCGCGCCGGTCGAGCAACCAGCGAACGAGAGAATCGTCCGGCGACCCTGCCCAGTCCAGTCCGATGTACGAATCCGGTGACCGGCGATGCTGCCGATAGCTTGCATTCGCGGTCACTCTGGCGATATCGACAGCGACGATGACGAGCAAGACCACAGCTGCCAGGCGCCCGAGACGCGCACCCCTCTCGTCCACTTTGAGCACCCCAGAGGTGAGAACGAGCACGAGCCCCGCGATCATCACATCGTCGAGCAGCCCCTCGACGATCTCGCGCGTCGAAGCCTGCGAGCTGGCGACCAGCACAACGACACCAGCGACCAGCCCCACGCCGACAACGGCGAGCGCGACACGCAACCACTGTAGGAACGAGGCGCGCGCCGCATGCTCGCGCTCGAGCATGCCTCCACCGTAGGCTGCGAGGAGCGCGAGGGCCAGAATTGCCCAGGCCGCGAAGTTGACGGGGCGGCGAACGCGATCGAACCCTGGTACGAAGTCGTAAGCGAGACGGTGCAACCAGCCCAAGTCACCGAAAGCGAGCCCGAGCATCACTGCCCCGCTGCCAGCGAGCAGTGCGACCAGCGGACGACGTCGGGGTTCCGCATTGACCCAACCGAGGACAGCCAGGAAAAGGGGAACGAGCCCGACAAAGAAGTTGGTTTCCGCAGGATCACCGGATCCCCAATAGGGCGCCGGCCCGCGGGCACTGAACAGGTTCGGCAACACCATCGTGACGAGCCAGTGCGGCCGAAGCGAGGACACGGTCGCCTGCTCGTAGGTGAGGCGTTGCCGCTCGGTATACCCTGCCAGCTCCAGGGAAGGCAGCAGCTGCACTGCCGCCAGGCTCGCTCCCAGAGCGACGATCGCCAGAGCCTGCCAGAGCGGCATCGCCTCGCGTAGCAAGGCAGCTGCCCAACTGACGAACCATCGTCTCGCGGGCTCTGAGGTAGACGGTTCCTTCAACCGATCGCTGACGTATCGGTGCACGCGCACGGATGCAACCGCGATGCCCAAACCGATCAGGATGACGGTCGTCTGGAGTGTCGTCTGTGCATGCCCGGCGAGGATCGAGAGACCATACATCAGGGCTGTCAACGGCACCCACCACCGCCATCCAGCCCGGAGCACCTGCCGGTAGCCGAGGAGTACCCAGGGCAACCAGCTCAAGGCGACGAGCAAACTGAGATGCGGCAGATGCCAGGCGAAGAAGCCACCGAACGCGAAGGCCAACGCTGCAACGAGCGCACCGAAGCGGGAGCGCCAGAGCACGCGAGCGAGCGCGTAGGTTCCGAGCGCCGCCCAGAGCACATGGGCGACGGCGAAGACCTCGAGGGCATAGTACGGCAGGAGTGTCTCTCGCCAGGCAACGACATCCATCAACAAGGCTGGAGGATAGAACGTCATCGTGAGTGGGTCGGCCACAATCGGGTAGCCAGCGAGGATGTGCGGCGCCCACCAGGGGGCTTCCCCGCTGACCAGCGCCCGGTGGAAAAATGCCCGGAACATGTAGTGTTGGTCGATGATGTCGTACGGTACGAGGTACGTGCGTCGCCCGATCAGAGGCCAGAAAAAGAGCAACCAGAACACGACCAAGAAACCCACATCGACCGCAAGCGCTGGCACGCACCGCCATGCCAGCGCTGCACCACGCGGCCGACCGGTCACGATAGCCACACGCTCGGAAGACCGCTGAGAGGACACCGCACGACCACCCCTCGCTCCTCAGCCGCGGGACAACTAACCGCTGACGTTCAGCACAGTTGCCAACCGTCTCCCGGTTATCACGGACATGATCGGGACCCGATCGGAGGTGCGTATCCCGGGGGAGCCGATCCAGTCACCGGTATTTCGCTCACCCGCGGCCATCGCTTGCGACCAGAAGCACCGTGTGGGTACACTTCATTTCCGGCACACGATGCAGCAGCCTGTGCGGAAGGGTCGCATAGTGGCCGAGTGCGCACGGCTGGAAACCGTGTGGGGGCGTAAGCCCCTCGTGGGTTCGAATCCCACCCCTTCCGCCATATCGAGCGATCCGCGTATGGAACGGGCCGGGTAGCACAACCGGCCCGCTGTATTTCCCTCGCGGCTCCCTTCCGGCCTCAATACGCACGTGCCCAGATCACCTGATACCGGCCAGGTGCGCCGCAGACGAGACACGGTTCCATCTCCGGCGGTTGGTCGAATGGGATGCAGCGGATCGTCGCCTTGGTCTCCGCCTTGACACGCGCTTCGCACTCGGCGCTTCCGCACCAGAAGGCCCGGTTGAACCCCGCGTGCGTCGCCACACGCTCCTTCAAGCGCTCGTAGTCTCGAACGTCCTCGGTATGCCGATCGAGCATAGCGCGAGCCGCCTGGAACAGGCTCACCTGAATCGACGCGAGTTCCTGTTGCACGGCTTCGACGACGTTCGCGACAGGTACCGTCTGCCGCTGCCCCAGCACGTCGCGCCGTACCATCGTCACCTGATCGTTCGCCACATCGCGTGGACCGATCTCTAGCCGGATCGGCACCCCCTTGAGATCCCAGTCGTTGAACTTCCAGCCCGGCGTCTTGTCGTCGCGGAGATCCGCG
>BEID01000304.1 GCA_002898975.1 bacterium HR27
CTGGTCGAGCGGAGGAATCCGGAAGCCCTGGCTGTCGCGCTCGTGCACGTTTTGGCTGATGCGGCTCTGCGTGAACGCTTGGGGAAAGCCGGTCGGCAGCGCGCCGAGCAGTTCTCCTGGCCGGTCATTGCCCAGCGCACTCTGGCATATTACGAGCGGCTGCTGCGAGGAGTGCGTGAGCCGGAAGCGGAACTCCCACTCGACTGGTGGAGTTCGCTGCGTGTCGCGCTCCGCTCCTGGTCGAGGAGGGTTTGACGCGTGTTCAGTTCTCTCGTTGCCGATCGCGTACGGTCCCGTGTGCAGCAGATCGGTGCACACGTCGCGCGGACCGGCCTGACACCGAACCAGCTCACCGTGCTCGGTCTGGTACTGAACGCGGTCGTCGCGGTTGCCCTCGCGCTCGGCCAGCTGCAGCTGGGCGGAGTCCTCTTGCTCGTGGCGGGGGTCTTCGACATGCTCGATGGGGCGGTGGCGCGGGCGACCGGGAAGGTCACGCGATTCGGCGGCGTGCTTGACTCGGTGCTCGATCGCTACAGCGAAGCGCTCGTCCTCGGCGGTCTCTTGATCTGGATCGTTCGTGCCGATCTCGGGGCCGTACCGGTACTGCTGTGCTACGCGACGATCGTCGGCTCGTTGCTCGTGAGCTACGTGCGGGCGCGTGCCGAGGGGGCTGGCATCCCGCTCACGCAGGGCTTCTTCGCCCGACCGGAGCGGATCGTGGTGCTCGCCGTCGGTTTGCTTCTGGCTCGCCCGGTCGCTGTCCTCTGGCTGCTGGCGATCGCGACGAACGTGACGGTTCTGCAACGTGTATGGCTGGTCCGGCAGGCTGCCCGGGATTGACACCGTGCGACCACGCCTGTGTTCTCTCCTTGCCATTCTTCTGCTTCTCGTTCTGCCGCTCGCCGGCTGTTCGCTCCTGCGCGACGGAGGCGGCGCGCCCGATGCGAGCGTCACGGTGGCCGTGTTCGATGTCGGGCAAGCGCTCGCGGTCGGGGTCATTACGGCCGATGGGCACGCACTCCTCTACGATGCCGGGAACAGTCGTGAGGATGCCGAGACGGTCATTCTGCCCTTCTTCCGATCGCAGGGAATCGAGCAGCTCGAGTACCTCATCCTCAGCCATCCTGACCAGGATCATGTCGGTGGCATGCCGGCAGTCATCGAAGGGATCGAGGTTGCCAGCTTTCTCGATCCGGTGTTGCCATCGACCAATCGCACGTATCTGGAGACGCTCCGGCTGGTCCGGGAGCGTGGTATCCGGGCGGTCCGTGCTGAACGTGGTCGGACGCTGCAGTTAGGAGAGCAGGTGCGCGTCCACCTGCTCTGGCCCCAACGGCCGTTCCTGACCGAGAGTTCCGGAGAAGTCAGCGATAATGACAACAGCGCCGTTTTGCTGTTGGAGCACGGTACTGTGCGCTTCCTCCTTCCAGGAGACCTCGAGGAACCTGGGGAGAAAGCGCTCCTCGCACAAGGGGATGCGGCCGAGTTGCGTGCGCAGATCCTCGTGGTCGGGCACCACGGAAGTCGAACGTCGTCGAGCGAGGCGTTCCTCGCTGCCGTCCGGCCGGCGGTGGCGATCGTCTCGGCTGGGCGCGAGAATCCGTACGGTCACCCCCATCCGGAGGTGTTGCAGCGTTTGCGGGCCGTCGGAGCCGAACTCTATCGGACCGATGTGGACGGTACAGTGCTGATTCACTCCGATGGCACGCGTTGGACGATCGAGATCGAGCGGGGACCGAGTCGATGATGGCTGGAGAGCTGGTGGCGACGGTTGACCGGTTCGAAGTTGGCCGCGATGGACAGCAGCTCGCAGTACTGGTGTTCGACGATGGGCAGCAGCTGGTCATCCCCCACTCTCTCGTGCCCTGGCTCCAGCGCGGGATGGTGGTTCGCATCCGCTTGGAGCGTGACGAGATGACGGAAACCCAGCGTCGGGAAGAAATCCGTCGCCTGCAGGAGGAACTTTTCGGAGAGACGGAATGAGCAACAAGAAGATCGGCATCCTGCTCCTAGCGACGCTCCTGATCGGGGCCGGTTGCCTGTCGCTCGGGCGGGCGACACCGGAGGCGACGCCGACAGCCGTGCCGACGCCGACGCCGCTTCCTGTGCTGCCGGTCGTCACGCCGACACCGCCACCACCTTCGCTGCACGTTCCGACACCGACACCGGCGCTGTCGGGAGATGGCGTCTCGACTACCGGTAACACGTATGTCGTCCAGCCTGGCGATACCCTCTACAGCATCGCTGTGCGCTTCGGTATTTCGCTGGAGGCGCTGATCGAGGCGAACGGTATCCAGGATCCGAACGACCTGCAGGCTGGGCAGGTACTGGTCATCCCGCGGTAGCGAGCGGATTGGCGAACGACAATCGCTCGCGTATCCTGTGGCTCGCAGCAGTCGGCAACGCGAGCGGAGGTCGGTCGTGCGCAGCATCTGGCATCTCCTCCGGGTCGGCATCGGTACGGTCGCTCTCGGTCTGATGGCTACCCTTCTTGTCGGTCTCTTCTCGCCGGGGGTGGCGGCTGTCTCGGGAGGGCCTGATCGCGTGTTCTTTCCCCAGACAGGTCACACGCTCTCCTACGGTTTCCTCGAGTTCTGGTTACAGCATGGCGACGTGCCGATCTTCGGTTATCCGCTCAGCGAGGAGATCGACCGCAACGGCGTGACCGTTCAGTACTTCGAGCGCGCCGTGTTCGAGTGGCATCCGGAGGCGCCAGCCGAATGGCGCGTCCAGTTGCGTCGAATTGGGGTGGAAGCCAGCGCTGGTCGCAGTGACCGAGCCTTCCGACCGGCCGTACCGGTCGCGAGTTCGGCGTGTCGGTACTTTCCGGAGACACAGCACAATCTCTGTCATGGGTTCCGCACCTTCTGGGAGCGATTCGGTGGATTGCGTCTCTTCGGTTACCCGATCAGCGAGGAACTGATCGAAGATGGTCTGACGGTTCAGTATTTCGAGCGGGCTCGTTTGGAGTGGCACCCCGAACGGGCCGGCACGGCCGACGAGATCCAGCTGAGCCGGCTGGGCGCGTGGGTAGCCGAACGCGACGGTATCGAGACGGCCCCGCTCCCAGCGCCGACTGATGTACCGACCTACGATCCTGCCCTGTTCCCGGTCGTGCCCGGCCTCGTGCGCACACCACTTCCCGGTGCGCCGCTTCAGGAAGCGAAGTGGATCGAGGTCGATCTCAGCGATCAGGTGCTGCGCGCCTGGGAATACGACCGGCTGGTCTTCGCGACGCTGGTCTCGACTGGCCTTCCACAGTAT
>BEID01000305.1 GCA_002898975.1 bacterium HR27
CGGGCGACAGAATCAGCGAAATCTGCGACGATAGCGCAAGAGGCGCAGGAAGGGATTCGGGGATCCATGCGGCGGCGCAAGCGGACGTTTCCCCGCCATCAGCTCTTCGTGACACACCGGAAGCGCAAGGGGGCTCGATCGGACGGTGACGGTGTGCGCGAGCAGCCAGCACCCAGCGAGCCGGACGAAGAACGACCAGCACGGCTTTCGACAGACAAAGAGCCGCTAGAAGAGAATCCGTACCAGGAGGAACTCCGTGCGGCGGATTGACGGGCCTCACTGCGCAGCGCCAGCAGCTTCGGTTTGTGCGCTCTCCCTGGCACCGTACTTGTGCAGGATGCCGCGCGCGTGCGCTAGGATCTGTTCGCGTAACGCTTCCGGGCGCACGACAGTGACCTCTACGCCGTAGTTGAGAACCCAGCGCACGAAGTCCGGCGTGATCGGCACCCGAACGCGGAAGCGGATCCCGCCATCCGGGAGCGATTCGATCTCCTGCGTCGGGTGCCATTCTTCTTCGGCGATCCACGGTGCCGCGGTGCGGGAGAACTCGAGCTCGACCTCCTCGGCTGGCAACCCGGGAGCATCGAAGATCCCCCAATTGGCAGTCAAGAAGTCGCGCAGGGAGAATTCCGGCCGGATCTCGAACGGGTACCGCGTATCGCGGATTTCATCCATCCGGTCGACCTTGAACGTCCGGATCGCCCGGCGTAGATGACACCAACCGATCACGTACCAGGAACGTCCGAAGGGAACGATCCCGTAGGGATCGAACTGTCGCCGGACACGGTCACCACCGCGCGACGCGGTCCGGTAGACGATTTCGACCGTATGGCGCAACGCCATGGCTTCGAGCAGCGTGTGCAGTCGCTTCCGGCGGTTCGCATCGAGCGAACCCGGGGGACGGATATGGGCCACGTGATCCAGCAGTTCGCGGAACGGTTCGGGGAGAACGGCACGGAGCCGGGCCAGTGCTGCGTTCAGCTCCTGCGTGGAAACGCCGGGAACCACGTGGCCCGCTTGCGCGGCGAGCAGGAGCGCCAGCGCTTCGCTGAGGGAGAGCTGTAGCGCCGGGAGTCGCGGGATGCTGGCCAAATAGTAGCCTTTCCCGCTCGGATCCCGCTCGATCGGCAGGTGCAGGCGGTCGCGCAGGAGCTGAAGGTCCTTCGTGATCTGCCGTTCGCTCACGCCGTAGCGTTCGGCCAGGGCCCCCCGATTGTACTGTCTTGGGTATTGGCAGAGCTGTAGGACGATGTCGACCAGGCGGGCGACGCGATCTTGCTCTCCGTGGCGTTCGAGTTCTTCACCCCGTGGCATCCTGTCCCATCCTTTCGGTCGATGCCTTGAGTATAGCGATCGATCGCTCATCGGGAGTGTCAGCGGATCGGTATCCTTGCCCCGGGAGGTCGCTCGTGATCGATCGCGGCAGCATGCCGGTGGCAGCGCTCGACGACCGAGAGTTGGGGCCGTTCCGGACAGTTCGGATTCTGGGACTTCCGGTGCACGACGTGACACTCCCCGAGGCCGTCGCGCGTATCCATGTCTGGTGCGACCGCGCAGGGCCGCTCCGTCAGGTCGTGACGCTCAATCCGGAAATGGTCATGGCCGCCCGACGTGACCCGGCGTTCCGAGCTGTGCTCGAACAGGCGGCCCTCGTCACGCCTGATGGCGTCGGGATGACGCTCGCGGCACGCCTCCGCGGAACGCCGCTGCGCGGGCGCGTCACGGGCGTCGATCTCGTCGAGGCGCTCGCCATGACCGACCATTCGCTCTTCTTGCTCGGCGCGGCACCAGGCGTGGCCGAACGTGCCGCTCGTGCCCTCGACGAACGCTTCGGCGCGCGGGTCGTCGGGACGTGGGCTGGCTCACCGCGACCGGAGGATGCTGCCGCCGCGCTCGACCGGATCGCGGCTGCTCGCCCCCACATTCTCTGCGTCGCCTACGGCGCGCCAGCGCAAGAATGCTGGATCGCTCGCTACCGTGCCGAACTGGCTGCGTGCGGCGTGCGTGTCGCGCTCGGCGTGGGTGGTACCTTCGACTATCTGGCGGGTGTCGTCCCGCGGCCGCCAGCGGTCGTCCGGCGCCTTGGGCTGGAATGGTTGTATCGTTTGATCCGCCAGCCCTGGCGCTGGCGGCGCCAGCTCGTGCTGCCGCACTTTGCCCTGCTGGCGGCTGCCGAGGCGCTGACTGTTCGGTTCGGGCGGCGAACCTGACGCAAGGAGGAGCGGTGGTCACCTCGCTCGACGAGCGCCCCTGTCCCCGTCATCCAGCGATCACGACGCGGCTGCGCTGCAGCAAGTGCGGGACACCGATCTGCCCACGTTGTATGGTCGAGACCCCGGTCGGCTTTCGCTGCCCACCCTGTGCCGGCCTTTCCGGTCTCTCCTGGAGCGACGTGCCGACGGCGCTTCTCCTTCGCGCGACGGTCGCTGGTCTCGCTGTCGCGCTCGTAGTGGGCTGGCTCTGGAGCCGCATTCCCGAGTGGCAGTTCTATCTCTCCTTGCTGCTCGGTTTCGGTGTCGCCGAAGCGATGGCCTGGGCAGCGCGCGCCCAGCGCGGTCGTGCCCTCCAAGCGATCGGCGTCCTGTGCGTCACGGCGGGCTTGCTCCTCTCGCGCGTGCTGCTGCTCGCCGAGCTCGGTGGAGCGCCCGCGGACTTCGCGCGCATCTTGACCGATGCCCGTCTCTGGGCGCACGTTCAGGTGCGCCCGATTCCTGATCTTCTGTTCGCTTTGCTCGCGCTAGTGATTCCGGTCGTGCGCTTTCGGGTGACGCGATGACAGTTCAGCGCTCGCGCCTGCTCGAGCTCGTCGCGTGGATTCCGGCCAAGCGCTTCCTGGTCGCCGGTGACTTGTACCTCGATCGTTACGTCTTCGGTGAGCCGGCCCGGATCTCCCGTGAGGCGCCGGTTCTCGTTCTCGAGGAACGCCGGATCGAGCACCGGCCGGGGGGAGGAGCAGCGCCCGGTCTGGCCCTCGCTGCGCTGGGCGCCGCGGTCGAGCAGCTCGGTGTCGTCGGTGACGATCCGGAGGGGGCGCTCCTGCGGCAGCTGCTCGTCGAGCGTGGTGTCGAGGCGTCCGGTGTCGTGGTCGATCCGACCCGACCGACGACGGTCAAGACCCGTATCGTTGCGGTCGGCCCCTACAACGTGTTACCGCAGCAGATCGTCCGCGTCGACCGGCAAGTCCGCGATGCACTGGCTGCCCACCTAGAAGACGCGCTCGCTCGCGAGCTGACCGGTCGAGCCGAGCGCGTCGATGCGGTCG
>BEID01000306.1 GCA_002898975.1 bacterium HR27
GTGACGCCGCTCGTCGCGGGCCCCGATGACGAGACCGATCCTATGATCGTCGGTGACCTGGTGGCTTTCCGTCGGTTACGGCGGAGTGGCGGCGCTCCACAGCTGGTTGTCTATCAGCTGGTCAGTGGAATGGAGAAGACGATTGCGGAGGGTCACTTTATCGGCCGGCTTGCGCTCAGCGACCGTCTCGTGGTGTGGGAAGATTGGCGATCAGGCCTTCCCGAGATCTATGCCTACGACCTCGTGACCAGCACCGAGTTTGCCGTCGCGCGTGCCCAGCAAGCGGTGTGGCCAGCCGTCTCGTCCCAGCTGATCGCCTGGATCACCGAGATGCCTGGGGGACAAGGCCGCGTTCAGGCACTGGCGATCCGACAGCGGTTGCCTTCCGATCCACAGGAGCCGCCAGCCGTGCCATCGCCTGATCGCATCTATTTTCCCCAGACCAAGCACTACCTGAGCGGTGGTTTCAAGTTGTTCTGGCAGACCCATGGTGGTGAGCGCATCTTCGGCTATCCCCTGACGGAGGAATTTTCGATAACCGATCCCGCAACCGGCGAGCAGATCGTCGTGCAGTACTTCGAGCGCGTGCGACTCGAGTATCGCCCGAACGCGCCGGAGGATCAGCGAATCTCCATCGGCCGCCTCGGAGCGGAGTTGACTGCCGATCGCGCAGCCGAACCGTTCAAGCCGGTCGCTCCCTTCCCGGACAGCCCGGAACGACGCTATTTCCCGGAGACTGGCCATTCTCTGGCCTATGGGTTCAAAGAGTTTTGGGAGAACAATGGAGGAGTCGCGTTGTTCGGTTACCCAATCAGCGAGGAGTTCGTCGAAAACGGCCGTACTGTCCAATACTTCGAGCGGGCACGCTTCGAGTACAACCCGAACGCAACCGACGAGGAATCGCGCATCACCCTGGGGCTCCTGGGTCGAGAAGCACTGCAACGGATGGGCCGGCTTCCTCGTCCACCGATCGACACGACGATGCTGACTCGCTGAACCGTTCGGCTCTCACTCGACGATCGCAAGATACAGATCGTTGACGTTCGTGCCGGTCAGTCCGGTCACGACGAGCGCGTCCGCAGCAGCCAGCGCTGTAGCAGAATCGTTTTCCTGTAAAGCGCGGAGCGGGTCGATGCCGCGTTCCCGCAAGACCCCGGTTGTCGTCGTGTCGACCACCGCTCCGGCTGCACCGCTCCGACCGTCGTCGCCGTCCGACGCCAGGCTAGCAACGGTGATTCCTTCGCTCCCTTCCAGAGCGAGCGCCGCCGCCAGCGCCATTTCGGTGTTCCGGCCACCCCGACCGCTCCCCCGTACCGTGACCGTCAACTCGCCCCCAGCCACGATGGCGACCGGTGGTGTCCACGGCTGACGCTCCTCGCGTACGGTGCGTGCCAGTGCAGCCCAAAAGCGACCGAACTCGCGGGCTTCCCCGGTAAACCTCGCCCCGCAGAGCACGGCCGGCAACCCGCGCTCGCGACACGCTTCCGCGGCAGCCCGAACCAGTGCCGCGGCGTCGGCCAGCACCACCGATTGCACAACGTTGTCCAAACGCCCTGACGGCACCTCAGGCTCGACCAGCAGCGATCGCACACGTGGTGGAATCGCTTGCCAGACGCCGAGACCCTCCAGTACCAGCTCGAGATCGCTCACGATTCGCTCCGGTTCGACGGTCGGCCCACTCGCGATGACCGGTAATGGATTCCCGAGAACATCGGAGAGGATCAGGTTGACGACGCGAGCCGGCGCAGCAGCCTGCGCTAAGCGTCCTCCCTTGATCGCGCTCAGCTTCCGGCGCACGCTGTTCAGGAGCCAGATGTCAGCGCCGGCGCGCAGCAGGAGTTCAGTCGTCACGACGATGTCGTCGAGCGTCACTGGCGCACGCGGCACTTCGGCCAGCGCCGAGCCGCCACCCGAGAGCAGAACGAGCACGAGATCGTCAGCTGTGAGCCCCTCCACTGCTTCAAGCAACGCCCGCCCCGCCTCGACGCTCCGCTCGTCCGGAATCGGGTGCGCTCCGGGAACAACCCGGCATGCGGGCAGCGCCCTGCTGTCCAGTCCATCTGCCTTCGGCACGACGACACAGCGCTCGACCCTCGTGCCCAGGGCCGCCAGTGCCCCAGCGGCCATCCCCGCGGCAGCCTTCCCCAGTGCGAGAAGCACGAGACGAGACGTCCCGGTCAGTCGATACGGTACCCCCCGAATCCACAGCGTGTCCCTCTCCAGCCGAAGAGCCTCGCGCACCGACTGCTCCGGATCGACAGCTGCCAGTGCTTCCCGGAAGACGTCTTCAACGAATGGCTTCAATCGCGGGCCTGACATGACAGTTTCTCACGTTCCAGAGCACGCAGTCGCTCCAGTACAGCCCTGAGATCCCACGGCAATGGTGTCTCCAGCTCGATGACTTGCCCAGTGGTCGGATGCCGGAATCGAAGGTACCGGGCATGCAGAAATTGGCGTGGTACTGGGACGCAAAACGGACGGTTTCCTCCGTATTGCTGATCACCGACTACCGGGTGTCCAATGAACGCACAGTGCACACGGATCTGGTGCGTACGGCCGGTTTCGATCGTGACGTCGAGGAGCGTCGCACACGAGAACCGCTCCAGGACACGAAAGTGAGTGATCGCCGGGCGCCCCCATGCCACGACGGCCATTTTCGTTCGGTCCCGAGGGTCGCGGCTGATCGGTGCATCGATCGTACCCGAATCAGGCTCCACCACCCCATGCACGAGCGCGGTGTACCGTTTGACGACACTGCGGCTCTGCCACTGCTCGAGCAGCGCCAGCCGCGCGGGTTCCGTCTTGGCGACTACGAGCAATCCCGAGGTGTCCTTATCGAGACGATGCACGATACCAGGTCGATGGCTCGGTTGCACCTGCAAGTGCGGGCGAATCGCTTTGAGCGCATTGACGAGCGTCCCGCGCTCGTGCCCAGGTGCCGGATGCGTGACGATACCAGGCGGTTTGTCGAAGACGATGATGTCGTCGTCTTCGTAGATCACGGGGATGGGCAGGTATTCCGGCTCGAGGTCGCTCGGCGGCTCGACGGGCGGTAAGTACACCTCCAGGCGATCGCCGAAACGGACGCGCTGTGCCGGTTTGCAGGGCTGACCGTTCACGAGGATCTCGCCCCGCTTCATGAGCTGTTGCACGAAGCTCCGGCTCATGCCGGTGACGCGACTCGCGATCAGCTTGTCGAGCCGCTCACCATGCTCCCGTTCGGAAATCTCCAGAACCAGCCTAATCGCTTCCTGAG
>BEID01000307.1 GCA_002898975.1 bacterium HR27
TCCGTTGTCCAGCGACCAAGTCACCAGCGACGACCAAGCCGACCACCTGATCGGGTTGCCGTGCGGTACCTGGAGCAACTGATTCAGGATCTGCGTCGACCACCTGAACGTCGTCCAAGGTCAAGACGGTGCCCGCGCGGAGATCACGCGCTGCCACGACAACGGGGACGGCCGGGGTGGTGGTCGGCGCGACCGGAGCAGGCGCGCGTTGCCGCTGGAGGGCAACGAAGGCCAGAACCAGTGCCAGCCCAGCCAAGAGGAGACCTGTTACGAAGTACAGCCGTCCGCCACGGAGCATGCACCCCCCAGTCTCATGCGACCTTATCTCCACCGGAATCAGAACGGCTTGTCCTCGGCGTTTCTGAATGGGGTCACCGTACGGGAGACCTAGCCCATTCGGGTGGGACGCATCCAGGAACGAAGGTACAGCTCACTGCGACATGGCTTCACTCGTGGACGGGAGTGGCTCACCTCCAGTTGCTGCCAGCAGTGCTGCCAGCCGTGGCACGGAGCAATGCGAGTCCGATCGCCGGGAGAGCGACCGTCGAGCGGTAGACGAGAAAGCGCGGCTCCCAATGAGGTTGGAATTTCGCTTTGTAATGACGCAAACCCTCGACCGAAAAGAAGCCATCGAGCAAGCTGTAGAAACGCTGGCGTAGGCTATCCGTGGCGAGGCCGGGAATTTCGACACCCGCCAATGGTGCCAGCCCGAGTGAGAATCGCTGGTAGCCGTGTTCACGGCACCACTCCAGGAGATGGACGAGTAAGACATCCATCGCCCCGTGCGGCTCGTGGCGTCGCCGCATGAGGTCGATCGTCGCCTCCCCTGGAACACCACTCGGCACCAGATTCGCAAAGGCGACCACTCCGATCCGAGGGTGACGGAGCAGCGCCACTGGTGTATTGCGCAGGTACGCCTTGGAGAACTGTCCCTGCGTAAAGAATCGTTCCCGTCTTCCCGGTACCGTCAGCCATTCCTTGGATACTGCTTCGAGTTCGTCGAGCAGTGCTTGGCTCAGTGGTGGCTGAACCAGTTCGAAGACGTACCCTTCGCGCTGGAAACGACGGACGAGGTACCGGAAGTCCTTGAATCCAGGACGATGAAGTGACCAGTTGCCGAGATCGACGATTGCCTCCTCACCGATCTTCAACCAGCGGAGACCACGCTTACGATAGCTGTCCAGATACGCCTCTGTGACTTGATGGAATGCCGGTTCCCAGTCGTTCAGTGCACAGACATCGAGAAACTCGTCGAGGAGCTGGAGAAACTCGTGCTGGCTGCACGCGTTCGGATCGCCCAGGACCAGGGCGACACGACCGTATACTCGATAGGCTACGACGCCATCACCCTCTCGTAAGAAGTGGAACCACTTGTCGGGCCACCACTTGAAGAAGTCCAGTGAGGAGTTGCCGCAGCGTTCGATGATCGAGCGTGCTCGTTGCCGCTCGCGCTCGTGGGTGATCGCCCGCCAGACCACAGGTTGACCCAAACTCCAGGCAGCATTGAGCAAAGCTCCACCGATGATGAGCGGGATTGAGTCCAGAAACCAGGCACCATAGCGCGAGAGAGGGACGACTTCCCAATTCCCGAAACCGAAACCCGAAGCGACAAGAAGCTGAGTCGCCTTCTCCCAGCTCAGAGGCCCAGGCGCGAGTGCATGGCGACTGAGGATGACCAGACCGATCGCACCGTAAGAGACCGCGACGACGATTCCCGCCACAGCAGTGGCGAACCCACGGAGCACGGTTGGCGTATCGGAGCGAACGCGGAACTCGCGCCAGTTGAGCACGAGGAGCACGAGAGCGAGCAGAGAAAGAGTGAGGACGACTGGATCGCGTCGACCGACCACCTGCTGGGTGACGGAGACAAGAAGTAATCCCACTGCTGCGAGCCATCCCGCACGCTTCCAGCGCCATAAATGGAATGCAATGACGATCGAGAGGAAGCCGAGCAACAATTCCAGGTTTCGGGACACTTCCCAAGGTTCCAGGAGCCCTACCCTCTCCAGCCCGCGCACTAGAACTCGATGCCGCTGCGGTTCGAGAAGGCCGAAAATGCTGACGAAACCCGACCATAGGAGAAGCAAGGCAGGCAGACGCCCGAAACCGCGGCGGATGAGCGGTTCGCGCTGCAACCAGAGCAGACTACCGAGCGCAAAGGGAAACCAAAGCTCGTACGCTCGCCAGAGCAGGACAGCAGCGACCGCGATGGGTGGCGGTACCCCAAAAGCTCGGAACGCTGCGACGCCTGCCAGCTCGACTGCGCCGCTCCCCTGGGCAAAGGGCACGATGAAGGCGAATAGATAGCCAACCTGGTAACCGATCAGCACTTCTCGCAAGGGAAGCGGTCGCCCCAACGCAGCGAACGCTGCGAAAAGGAGGACCACGTTTAAGAGGTCGACCGTGAGAGCCAAGAGCAGGACCGGCAGCAGTTTTCGCTTATCGACAGTGAGAATGACACGCAGGGGTCGAGGAAGGGCTCGACGTCGGCGGCCCCACAGCAGCAGCCCCAAGAGGAGCACAGTGAGAGCGATAGCCAGGGCACCGAGCATGTGGGGATTCGGGAGAAGGGACCACAAGTCTCCCCGAATAGATGGGGAAAGGGTTACCGCCGATAGGAGGGAAACAGGAAGGAGAAGGATGAAAGAAAGAAAACCGATCACACCGTAGAGTAGCGTGATCATGAGCCCGGTGTCCCGAGGGACACCATGGGGTTCCAGGTCGCGGGCAAAGACCGCCGCACCGACCGCTGCGCCGGCCGGCGTCACGGTACTGATAGCGACACGATGGAGATCGGCCCGAAGCAGCCTCGCGAGGGGCACGCGATATCCAGAGAGGTGGGCGAGGATTTGGAGTTGCCGAGCGATTGCAAGCAGAACCAGGATTTGTGCCAGCAGGGCGACGGCTAACCACCCCGGCGCGGCGAGGCGAAGGTGGCGTAACGCTTCCAACTCGCGATGATGCCGCAGAAGGAAGAACAGAATAGCGATGAAGAAGACAACCCCGAGTATCCGTTCGCCGATCCTCAGGAGTCTTCGGAGTAGCCGAGCGGATACTTGGATGCTGTCCACTGACGCCCTCATAGCAAGAACGCCGGAACCCCCGGGTCTCTTCGCGGGGGCTCCTCGATGGTAGCGGGGGTGGGATTCGAACCCACGACCTCTGGGTTATGAGCCCAGCGAGCTGCCACTGCTCCACCCCGCGTCGTGGCGAGCGGATGCGTCATCGGCACTTT
>BEID01000308.1 GCA_002898975.1 bacterium HR27
TGCGGTGACCCGCTTCGAGCGTGATCGCGGCTACGCCTGGGTGATCGTCGCGACGCTCGCGCTGACCGAAACGGTCTCTTGGGGCATTCTCTACTACGGTTTCGCTGTCTTTCTCGTTCCGATGGAGCGGGAGTTCGGCTGGTCGCGGGCCAGCCTCACTGGTGCCTTCTCGCTGGCGCTGCTCGTCTCCGGACTCGCTGCCCCCTTCGTCGGCCGGCTGCTCGATCGGATCGGCCCGCGGCTGCCGATGACCGTCGGTTCGCTCGCTGCGACGCTGCTGCTCCTGGCCTGGTCACGAGTCACGCACCGGCCAGCCTTCTACGCCGTCTGGGCTGGACTCGGCCTCGCGATGGCGCTTGTCCTCTACGAACCGGCGTTCGCGACCCTGGCCAAGTGGTTCGAGCGGCGTCGCCGCCAGGCGATCACGGTGCTCACCCTCGTCGGCGGGCTAGCCAGCGTGATCTTCACACCGCTCAACAGCTGGCTCATCGAGCGGCTCGGCTGGCGCTCGGCCTTGCTGGTGCTGGCAGCAGGACTCGCCGTCCTGACCGCACTGCCGCACGGTCTCGTGCTGCGAGCTCCACCTGCCGGTCCAGCCGAGCGAACTCCAGCGGCAGCAGGTACGGCACGCGCTGCACTGCGGACGCTCGCCTTCTGGGCACTCACGGCGGCGCTCACCCTCGCGGCGTTCGTGACGGTCACGGTCAACGTCCATCTCCTTCCCGCTCTCCTCGAGCACGGTTACACGCCAGCCTTCGCGGCGACCGCTACTGGGCTGGTGGGGCTGATGCAGATTCCTGGTCGTCTGCTGGTCGCACCCCTCGGTCGCTGGCTGCCCGATCAGGTGCTGACGACCGCTGTCTTTCTCCTGCAGGGTGGTGCACTGCTCGTGCTGCTGTTCGCCGGCCGGCACGAGAGTGGTGTCCTAGCCTTCGTCGTGCTCTTCGGCATGGCCAACGGCATGATCACCATCGTCCGCGCCGCACGACCAGCCGAGCTCTTCGGCAGCGCTGCCTACGGGGCGATCGCTGGCACGATGACCCTCCCGGTCACCCTCGCGCGGGCTGCTGCGCCGCTCGGTGCCGGCACACTGTACACGCTCCTCGGCCGCTACGAGCCGGTCTGGTGGGGACTCGTCGTTCTCGGCGCGCTCTCCGCGGTAGCTGCGGCGGTCGCGGAAGCGAAGGCGCGTCACTCTCTCGCGCTCGCCCACTCACCCGAGCCGTAGCAGTGCTTCACGGCGGAACAACCGGCGTCCGGTCGAGAGGAGAGCGAAAGCCAGTACCCAGACGACTGCGCAGGCGAGCAGCGCCAGCGGCCAGTCGAGCAGGACGAGGCCGGTCGATTGCGCGACCAGGAGCCCGATGATCGGGATGACGACCAGCCCGCTGACTTGCGAGACTTCCTGCATTCCCCGCACGCGTGAGGAAACGAGCGTGATCACCCCGAGGCCGAGGAGCGTGACAGCCGGCCCGCCGAGGACCGCGAAGATGAGCCAGGACAGGCTGGGTAAGAGCGGTGGCCCAACACCGGTGAGGATCGAAGCCAGGAGCGCCGAGACGAGCGCTCCACCCCAGCTGATGAGGATCGCCGGGAGAGCTGCTGCGAGCAGCTTGCCGACGAACAGCTCGTCGTCACGTATCGGTGTCACGAGCAACGCCTCGAGCGTCCGCCGCTCCCGCTCGCCGGCGATCCCGTCCGCGGCGATCACCATCGTCGTTGCGAGCGGGACGATGAGCAGGAGCGGTGCGAACTGGTAACCGAAGAGGAGGACCGCCAGCTGCTGGCTGGGCTCGAGTGCCTGGAAGCGCTCACGCTCTGTCCCTGGCAATGCCCGGAGCAGGCGCTCGAGATCCTGGGCGTCCCCTCGATCGACCGGCACCAGGCGTGCGACGAGGCCGATCGCGACCGGCATCGCGACGAAAAAGATGAGCGGTACGAGGACGAGGGGAACCAGCACGACCCGGCTGCGCCGGATCGCTGTGAGGTCTTTCCGCACGATCGCGCGGATGCGTGACCACTGCATCGTTCACCTCCGGGAAGCCCGCTGGTGGAGTGCAAGGTAGACATCTTCTAGTGACGGCGCCTGCAACGCCACGCCGTACACCGGAACCCCCGTCTCGACCAGCGCGGCGACGAGTTCCGGAACCTGGCTCCGTGTCACCCGCTCGACCGTGAGCCGCCCGGGTTCCGGTTCGGATCGCGCAGTCATCCCAAGCCAGCGAAGCCCTTCGAGTGCCTGTCCGATCGCCACCGGCTCGACCTCCACTGTCAGCTGGGCGGGAACGCCGAGCGCGGCGGCGAGTTCTCGCGGGTGACCCTCCACCAGGACCCGCCCGCGCTCGAGAATGATCACCCGGTCGCAGAGCCGTTCCGCCTCGTCCAGGTTGTGCGTCGCCAGGAGGATCGTCCGCCCCTCGCGTCGTCGCTCGGCGATCAGCTCGCGCACCTGGTGCGCAGCCACTGGATCGAGCGCGGTGGTCGGCTCGTCGAGCAGCAGGAGCTCCGGATCGTGCAGCAGACAGCGGGCCAATGCCAGCCGCTGGCGCATCCCGGCGCTGAAGGTTCCCACCCGGCGGTCGGCGGCCTCGGCCAGCCCAAACTGCTCGAGTAATTCTGGAATGCGCGTCCGCTGGAGCGCGGGTGGAACATCGTAGAGATCGGCGAAGACCTGCAAGACCTCGCGAGCGGTCAGCCGCTCGTCGAGCCCCGGCGACTCGCCGACGACACCCGTGCGTGCGCGGACCCGCTCGCCATCCACCACCGGCTCCATTCCGAAGACACGAACCGTCCCGCCATGTGGGGTGAGGAGCCCCAAGAGCAGCCGGATGGTCGTCGTCTTCCCTGCCCCGTTGTGCCCGAGGAGTCCGACCACCTCGCCGGCTGTCACTGCGAAGCTGATGCCGCCCAGCGCGACGGTCTCCCCGAACCGCCGTTCGAGGCCGGAGACCTGCACGATTGCCTCTGGCATCGGCGTTGCCCTTCTGTAACTGTAAAATCGGTCGGCGCGCTCGCCAGGACACCGGACCCGGCGAGCGGTCTCACCGTGGACGACGCGCTACCGGTCTCGCCGGCGAGGGTGCCGTCCATGCACAACCATAGTTCGCCCAACTGTTTCGCGCCAGTCGCCTGTCGCAGGCATCTCCGTAACTGGCCGCTCGGCGCGATTGGACGGGGCCAATTGGCTGTTGCGAAGCGTTGTCCTGCCAGCTAGGCTGACTCTTCATGG
>BEID01000309.1 GCA_002898975.1 bacterium HR27
CGAAAATCTGTTCCTCCATGAGGAGCTTCGCCAGCTCGCGCTCGACCGTATCCGCAACGATCCCGAGATCCGTCGCTATCACGTGGTCGTGGTCGACGAAGTGCAAGACTTGAGTCCGGTCGCCGTCCGGTTGCTGCAGGCGTTGTGCCTCGATCCCGCTCGCTTCGTGCTTGTCGGTGACGAGGCACAGTCGATCTACCTACGCTGCTTCGGTTGGCAACTCATCGTCCAGGAGCTGGAACGTGGTGATGCTCTGGACGTCCGCGCCAGGCGCCAGGTCGTGCGTCTGTCCTTGCGCACCAGTCATCGCTGTCCGCCCGAGATCGCGGCTGCTGTCCGCGCGTATCGGAACGCTGTGCCGGACACCACCACCCGAACCGAACCGCCGCTCGACCGAAAACGGAGCGGTCGGCACCGGCCGCTCGTCCTCACCCTGGCCCGTTGGGAAACGTGGCAGACCGTTCTGCCGGAAGAGCTCCGCCGTCTGCGACAGGAACAGCGTCTCCCGTGGGATCACTGCGCTGTGCTCGTGCCACGAAATCAGGACGCCGATGCGGTCGACGCTGCCCTCCGGCACGCGCAGATCCCGACCGAGCGCGTCTGGCGTGGGCAACCGCTCTCGACGCAGCCCACGGTCAAGATCCTCACCTGGCACAACGCCAAAGGGCTTGAGTTCCCGGCAGTTTTTGCCCTCTTCCCCGATTGGGAGCCGCCGCCAGCCGGTTTCTCCGATCCACCGATCGACGAGGTCGAAGAATCGATCCGCCTGTGGCGACGGGCGGCAGCGGTTGCGCTGAGTCGAGCCACACAGCATCTCGTCGTCCTCCGCCCGGCGGTCGGACGAAGTGCGCTCCTGAGCGGACTGGAGTCGGACGCCTGGGAGATACGCTCTGTCGAGCTGCCCGAAACCGGCGAGCCCGACGTTGATGGAGTCGACTTGCCCTTTTAATCGCGCGCGGTCGTTGCGCGTTCTGCCTCGAGGTACTGCCGCAGGAACGCCGCGATCTTCTCCAGCGAGTCGCGTGCCTGCGGGAGTTCCAGGTTGAGTTGCCAGACGTGCCACATCCGCGGGTAGATCGCCAGTTCCACCTCAGCCCCAGCCTGCTGGGCTGCGCGCGCCATCCGCTCGGCATCCTCGCGCAGGAACTCGTTCTCCCCGGCATGGATGAGCAGCGGCGGGAGGCCATGCCAGTCGCCGAAAACCGGTGAGATCAAAGGATGCCGTGCGTCATGCCCGTCGATGTACGAGCGATTGAAGCGCCGGATCGCCCGTGGGTGCAGGACCGGATCGACGAAGGTGCGCCCCCGCTCTTCGCTACTGGAAAGATCCCCGACCGGCGAAAGGCACGCCAGTGCCGCCGGAAGCGGCTCGCCCGCATCGCGCAGCGCCATCGCGAGCGTGATGGTCAAGTTGCCGCCAGCCGAGTCACCGGCGACCACGATCCGCTGGGCCGGATAGCCCTGGCGTAGCAGCCACCGGTAGACGGTCAGGCAGTCCTCGAGTGCCGCAGGCCAGGGATGGTGCGGAGCGAGCCGGTAGTCCGGGAGCAGTGCTCGGATCCCCAGCCGCAGGGTCAATTCGGCAACCATGGCGAGGTGCTGCGCACTCAGCCCGAAGACGAAGCCCCCGCCATGCAGGTACAGCAGCACACGGTCGGCAGGGGCATTGGGTGGCAGCAGCCACACGCACCGCACGCCGTCAGCTTCGACCTCCGCGCGCTCGACTCCCGGCGGAAGTTTGACCCGCCGGGCACCCTGGCGAATGAGCCAGTTCGCCAGTCCCAGCGGCAGATAGGCGGAAACGACACGCGCGATGCCGAGCCCCCTCTGCAGCCGCTGTTCGGTGCCTCCGCTCATCCTGCAGTCCTCTCCCGTATCCGACCGGCACTCCGCGAGATCGTCCAGGGTGGCGCGCTCGCCTCGGGATGCTGCTGCGCTCCATTGTGACCGAATCGCCATGCACTGTCACGCTGTGGGGCAGGGAAATCGTCCGCCCGCCGCTCCTATCGGTACCGCATGAGTGAACGATTCTCATGCCCCTGCTTCTGGCTGCGCACCGGGGGCATGGTGGACGGCACACCGGTTCGAGAAGGGGCGCTCACGGACGGACGACCGGTGCCACCATGCCTGGCGGTACCCGCTCCCCTTTGAGCAGCCGTAGGTCAGCGTCCACCATGAGCTCGATCATCTCCTCGAAGCTCACGGTCGGGCGCCACCCGAGGACCGTGCGTGCCTTGGTCGCGTCGGCCACCAGCAGATCGACGTCCGCCGGGCGGAACAGCGAGGGGTCGACGACGACGTAGTCTTCCCAGTTCAGCCCCACGCAACTGAACGCGATCTCGCAGAGCTGGCGTACCGAGTACGTCTTCCCGGTTCCGACGACGAAATCGTCCGGCTGGTCTTGTTGCAACATCAGCCACATCGCACGCACGTAATCCGGCGCGTATCCCCAGTCGCGGCGCGCCTCCAGGTTGCCCAGCCGTAATTCCTTCGCCAGACCAAGCTTGATCTTGGCCACGCCATGGGTCACCTTGCGCGTCACGAACTCCAGACCCCGTCGCGGACTCTCATGATTGAACAGGATGCCGGAGACCGCGAACAGTCCGTAGCTTTCCCGGTAGTTGATCGTAATGTAATGCCCGTAGACCTTGCTCACACCGTAAGGAGAGCGGGGGTAGAACGGTGTGCGCTCGTTCTGGGGCACTTCCACTGCTTTGCCGAACATCTCGGACGAACTCGCCTGATAGAACTTCGTATCCGGCTTGACCAGGCGGATGGCCTCCAGCAGGCGCGTCACCCCGAGCGCCGTGAATTCACCAGTCAGCACCGGTTGTTGCCAGGATGTCGGGACGAACGACTGCGCTGCCAGGTTGTACACCTCGTCCGGCTGGTATTCTCGGATGATCTCGATCAACGAGAGCTGATCGAGCAGGTCTCCTTGCACGAGTTCGATCTTGTCCAGAAGGTGGGCGATCCGCCACAGCGTCTCCGTGCTGGAGCGACGCTGCATCCCGATGACCCGGTAGCCCTGTTCGAGGAGAAATTCGGCGAGATACGAACCGTCCTGGCCGGTTATCCCCGTGATGAGCGCGGTCTTTCGCTTCGCCATCGTTCGCGTCGTCCTCCATCACTGCTCTGTGCGTCCGTGCCGCGACCCTGCATCCTCGGCCCAGTGTAGCGGATCGGTCAGTCCCCTCCGGTCCGTCGCGCTG
>BEID01000310.1 GCA_002898975.1 bacterium HR27
GCTGCGACCAGTGCCGAGTCGAGAATCCGCACCTTGTGGTGCAGCTCATACCGCTCGCGCAAGCCGCGCAGGATGCTGATCGTGTCCTCGACTGACGGCTCGTCGACGTAAACCGGCTGGAACCGGCGCTCCAACGCCGGATCCTTCTCGATGTGCTTGCGATACTCGTCGAGGGTCGTGGCACCGATCGCGTGCAGTTCGCCGCGCGCGAGCATCGGCTTGAGCATATTCGCAGCGTCCATCGCACCCTCGACAGCGCCGGCACCGACGACCGTGTGCACTTCATCGATGAAGACGATGATTTCGCCTTCCGAGGCGCGAATCTCATCGAGGACCGCCTTCAAGCGTTCTTCGAACTCGCCGCGGTACTTGGCGCCCGCGAGCATCGCTGCCAGATCGAGCTGAACGATGCGCTTGTCGCGGAGCCCCTCCGGTACGTCGCCGCGGACGATCCGCTGCGCCAGCCCCTCGACGATCGCCGTTTTTCCGACACCCGGCTCGCCGATCAACACCGGATTGTTCTTCGTCCGGCGCAGCAACACTTGGATGACCCGGCGGATCTCTTCGTCACGACCGATGACCGGATCGAGCTTACCCTGCCGGGCCAGCGCCGTGAGGTCGCGACCGTAGCGCTCCAGTGCCTGATACGTTGACTCTGGATTGGGTGACGTCACACGCTGCGCACCGCGGATCTGGCTCAGCGCGCTCATCACCCGCTCGCGCTGCACACCGAGCCGGAACAGCGCCTGAATAGCCGGCGAACGAGGTGCGGCCTCCAGTGCCGCCAGGAACAGATGCTCGGTGCTGATGTACTCGTCCCCGAAACTCTGCGCCTCGACCTGCGCGCGTTCGAGCGCGCGCCGCAACGTCGGCGCGATCGTCGGCTCAGCCGCATACTGCAGACGCGGCAGCGTTTCGAGCACCCGCTCGAGTTCCTGCGTCACCCGAAGGGGGTCGAGCTGCAGGCGCAAGAGCACCTGCGGTACGACACCGTCGCTCTGCGTCACCAGCGCGTACAGCAGGTGTTCCACATCGACCTGGCTATGGTTTCGTTCTGTTGCCAGCCGTTGCGCTGTGACGAGTGCCTCTTGAGCCTTTTCCGTAAACTGTGGTCGCCCCATGACCCTACCTCACTCGTGCATGATCTGATCTTGCAGGAGGAGCGGTATCGCTCGCTGACCTATGACTCGGTTTCACTCGACGCACCGAGCAGGTTCAGCATCGCGTCGATGTCGGCAACGACCGAGTCGAAGATCCGATCGTATTGTTCGGAAATCGCGAGACACCGTTCACGCAGCCGACGGAGCTGCTCGGTCAACGAGAGCGCGAGCTGCACGCCAGCGAGGTTGACACCACGCTCCTCGACCAGATACTTGACCTGCCGCAAACGCTCCAGATCCTCTGCCGAATACAGACGCAGGTTCCCGCGCGTTCGCGATGGCGTCACGAACCCCTCACGCTCGTACTTCCGGAGCGTCTGCGGGTGCAGTTCGAGCAGTCGCGCTGCCACACTGATCACGTACAGCGGTTCGGACCGGCGCATCGTCGCCTCCCGTACCTCTCCTCATGCACTCGATCGCAGTATAGCAGCTGATACGATTCGTATCAAGAACGGGGCAAGCGCGTCGTGGTGAAGACCGCCACGGGCGGCTCGTCCCAGGTGCGCGGCAAGCTGGCCAGCGCCTCACGAATAGCCGGCACCGCACCGAAACTGATTTGCGCGACGGTCAGCAGCGTGCGCGCGTCGCGCACGCGTCCAACACGTCGGTAGGCCCGTGCAGCTGCGACGATACCAGCTGGCGACATCGTCCAGAACTCCGGTGTCCGCGTCAAGTCGCAAGCCGGGTTCAGGCGCAACGCTTCCACGAACTGCGCCTCGGCGACCGTGACATCGCCACGTCGTCCAGCCCGCACCGCGCGTTGTGCGACCGCAGCGGCTGGATCGAACGCGATGACCGCTGACCGCCGCGGCTTCTCGTGCTGCATTCCAGCAGCCGGCACAGCGCGTACCCTTCCCACACTCCCCGCTGCCGCCGGAACACCCGCTTCCCGCCGTTCTCGTCCTCGACGAGTCGCGTGGGCAGAGCGAGCCTGGCGAGGCACACGTTGACGGCGTGTGACAACCACCGCCGTTACGAGCGGGAGACCGGTCAGGATGACCCCAACCGCCACGACGGCCATCACGGCAGACATGGGCCAGAACCATGTCTTCTCGGCCTGCGGATCCGTCACTGGTACCTGCAGGACGAGCGCACGTGGCTCCGCGGTTCCGGTCGCGACCGCGGTTGGCACCGCCGTCGGTTGTGATGCACCGAGTGCCGGTTGCGCGGGCGAAGGTCCTGTCGAGAGCCGCTCGAATCCGTAATCGAGGAGCTTCACCGCGTCGTCATACCAGGCTTCGTGCGTGCTACCGAGGACGACAGCGATCACTGTCTGCCCATCACGCTCAGCAGCCTCGATCAGCGAGTAACCGGCAGCATCAGTGATACCGGTCTTCCCGCCGATGAGCCCCGGATAGTTCCCGAGCAAGCGATTCGTCGTCTGCACGCTGAACGTTCCATCGGAATAAGACTGCGTCGCGAGGATCCGGCGCAGTTCAGGACGTTGCAGAACCGCGCGCGTCAGCAAGGCGAGGTCTCGTGCCGTCGTGACGTGTCCCGGTTCGTCCAACCCGTGCGGGTTCCGGAACGTCGTGTGCTCGAGCCCCAGTCGCTGAACGACCAGATTCATCTGGCGGACGAACCGGGCAACCGCCGCCTCAGGCGTATCGCCTGGCAAGGCGCTCAAGTTCCGAGCGATGACCATCGCCGCATCGTTTCCTGACGCCAGCAGGAGCCCGTAGAGCGCCGTCTCGAGCGTCAACTCGTCCCCAGGTCGGAGGCCCATCGATGCCTCCCCGACGAGATCGGCGCTCGATACTCCGAGAATCGTGTCGAGCGGAGCCAGATCGACGGCCGTCAGCGCTGTCGCGAGTTTCGTCAAGCTCGCTGGCGCACGCGGTTCGTCCGCGTTCTTGGCATAGAGAACTGCTCCGGTCGTCGCATCGAGGACGATGGCTGCAGCCGCCGTGATCTCCGGTTCACTCGGTGGCGCAGCATACACAGTCTATTGTGGCCACAGGACCCAGCTCATCAACACGATGGCGACGAGGCACGCACGTCCCCCTGCTCGCACCGGAGCCTCCCCGTACGTC
>BEID01000311.1 GCA_002898975.1 bacterium HR27
CAAGCTGTTCCCGCTCAGGATCCGGAGCCTCGACGGCCTCCAGCTCGGCAACGAGCAGGCGACGACGGTCGGTGAGCGCATCGAGCGTTGTCGCGAGCGCCGCAGTTTCCTGGGCCATCTCATCGATCCGCGTCGCATCGCGTTCGAGAACCGACCGGAGTTCCGCGATCGCCTGTTCCTGGCGGCAGAGGCGCTCGCTCAGCGCCGAGCGCTCCCGCTGCAGACGCGCCTGCTCCGATCGCAGTTCACGCTGCTCCTGCTCCACGCGACGCGCTATTTCCTCGGCCGACGCCAACCGCGCCCGTGCCGACTCGTACGCGTCGCGTGCCGACTCGACCTCGCGCTGTGCTTCGGTGAGGAGTGCAGCGAGCCGCTCCAGGCGCGCAGCCAGTTCGCGGCGCTCGCGTGCCGAGGCCAGCAAGCCGCGATCCCGTGCCCGGCCTGCCCCACCGGTTACCGAACCGGTCGGGCGGGCGAGCTCGCCGTCGCGGGTCACCACAACCCAGCCGGGTGGTACCTGCGGCAACAGACGACGCGTCGTCGTGAGGTCAGCGACGACCAGCACACGCCCCAGCAACGACTGAACGACCGGTCGGAGCGCAGCTGGAGCCGACACGAGTTCGGCAGCGATACCGATGACACCCGGCTCGTTGACCGCGAGCGGCAGGCGGCCAGGAGGTGCGGCCCGGACGGTATCGAGCGGGTGAAAGGTCGCCCGACCAGCTCGGTTCGCCTTGAGGAAAGCGATGGCTGCTTCGGCATCGGCCCACCGTTCGACGACGAGGTCGGAAAGATGGCCGCCGAGCGCAGCCTCGATCGCCTGCTCCAGTTCGGGCGGCACGTCCAGGAGGGCACCGAGTGTGCCGACGATGCCGGAAAGCTGGCCACGTTTCGCCGCTGCAAGAATCGCTCGCGCTGAACTCGCGACGAGGTCGTGCTCGAGCGCGTGCACGAGCGTTTCGAGCCGCGTTCGCGTGACCGTGATCTCGCGCTCGAGTTCCTGCACGGCCTGCTGCCGCCGGTCCAGCTCCGTGCGGCACTGCACCACCTGCGCTGCGTAGCGCTGGACCTCCGCCCGTGCAGCGACCGAACGCTCCTCCAGGATCGCCAAGCGACGCGCCAGCGCTTCGTGCTCCCGTTCTCGGGCTGACAGTTCCTCCTCGAGCTGGCGATAGGCAGCCTCGAGACGAGCCAGCTCCTGGCTGCGTGCCTCGCGCGCGGCGACGAGCGCGGCATGCTCGCGAACGGACCGCTCGCGGGCAGCAGCGTTCCGTTGCAGTTCCTGCTCCAGTTGCGCGAGCTCGGCACGGAGGGCTTGGGCTCGCTTCCGCCGCTCGGCGAGAAGCGTCTCCTGTCGCTCGAGCATCGCCTGGGCTCGGGAGCGGTCCGCTTCGAGGGTGCGAGCGAGATCGTCGAGTCGTTGCACTTCCTCGCGGAGCGACGCCAGCTCCGCCGCAGCACGATCGCGATCGCTCGCCAGCGTCTGGAGTTGCGCGGCGAGCGCCGTCGCTCGCGTCCGGGCCAGCTGCGCCCGGTGAGCGAGCGCTTCGACTGCACGCTCGCGTTCGTGCCGGAGCCGCGCGACCTCCTGGTACGTCGCGCGGAGCGTCTCGGCTTCGGCACGGCGAGAGGCCAGTGCGCGAGCGCATTCGTCGTGCTGGGCCTGCAGTGTGCGCCGCTGTTCGTCCAGTTCCACGAGTCGCGCGCGGGCACATTCGATCTGCCGGTGCGCCTCCTGCCAGCGAGCAGCGAAGAGCCGGATGGTCGCATCGCGCAGTGCATCCCGGAGGGCCAGCGCCTCCCGGGCACGCTCGGCTGCAGTGGCCAGCGCCTGCACGTGCGGCTCGAGTTCGTGCAGGAGATCCTCCAGTCGCCGGGCGTGCTGCTCGGCCTCGCTGAGCTGCTGGCGCGCCTCGGCCTGGCGCAGGCGGAGGGTCGAGAGACCTGCTGCGTGTTCCAGGTAGTCGCGACGTTCCGCCGGGCGCTGGTCGAGCAGGGCATCGACCGCACCTTGCCGGACGATAATCCAGTCGGCACGGAGGACTGCAGCGATACGGAGGACGTCACGCAAGCGAGCGCGCGTACCGTTGATGAGATACTGGCTTTCCCCGTCGCGGAAGACTCGACGGGTCAGGCTCACTTCCCGGAACGGCAGGCCGAGTTCTTCGTCGTCCTGCTCGAGCACGAGCGTTACCTCGGCCATGCCGAGCGGCGATCGTCCGGGACCGCCAGCGAAGATGACGTCCTCAGCCCGGCGACTGCGGACAGCCGTGCCGCTCTGCTCGCCGAGCACCCAGGCGATCGCTTCGGCCAGATTCGATTTGCCCGATCCGTTGGGACCGACGATCGCCGTGATACCGGGATCGAAGACGAGCTCGAGCGGCTCAGCGAAGCTCTTGAACCCGATGACGGACAGACGGGTCAGCCGGACACCCATCGGTCGCTCACCGCTCAATCGGGATATCCGTTCGGGAAACGCGTGTGCCAGCGGACGGCCGAGGCGATGATCTCCTCGATCCCGTAGCGGGGCCGCCAGCCGAGCACGCGTTCTGCTTTGGCGAAACTGGCGTACTTGACCGGCGGCTCACCGGGGCGCGGCTCGCCCCGCTCGACCGGGAACCGGACACCGGTCAACTTCTGCACCAACTCGACGATCTGCCGGGTCGAATAGCCGACGCCGCTCCCGAGATTGATGACGTCCGTCGGATGGCCCCGACGGAGCGCTTCGAGCGCTCGCACGTGCGCATCGGCGAGATCGAGGACGTGGACGTAGTCGCGGATCGTCGTGCCGTCGGGCGTCTCGACCGGTGCGGAAGTGAGGCGAAACGGCTGCAAACCGAGTGCCCCCCGGATCGCGTTCGGGATCAGGTGTTCCTCGGGTCGGTGGTCTTCGCCCATCGAGCCATCGAGTGCAGCGCCAGCCGCGTTGAAGTAGCGCAAGCTGATCGAGCGTAGCCCGTACGCTGCATCGTACCAGCGCAGGTACTGCTCGACCTGGAGCTTCGTCGCACCGTAGGGATTCGTCGGCTCCGTCGGATGCTCCTCGTCCAGCGGCAGGTAGCGTGCCGAACCGTAGACTTCCGACGTCGACGAAAACACGATGTAAGGAACGTCATGCGCGAGGCAGGCATCGAGCAAGACGATCGAGCCTCCGACGTTGTGGAC
>BEID01000312.1 GCA_002898975.1 bacterium HR27
ATCGCCCGCACCGCCGCCGCATCGGCGGCGTTCTTGTCACCGCGCCCCACCCATTGCGCCGCGGCCAGCGCGGCCGCTTCTGTCGTCCGTACCAGCTCCAAAGCCAGGTTGCGATCGAGCTGTTCCATAGCTCACCCTCCTTCCCTCGCAGCGGTACTCGCTGCAAACCGCTCCTGGTGGCGCAGCAACCACTCCTGCGCGAGACGTGGAATCTGCACGACCGAGGTGCGTCGGACCGTGCAGGGAGGCAACGATTGCACGAACAGCTGGCCGTACCGTCGAGTCACAATGCGCCGGTCCAACACGACACACACACCGTAGTCGCGCGTGCTCCTGATGAGGCGACCGAACCCCTGCTTGAAGCGCAACACTGCCTGCGGCACCGCATACTCGTGGAAGGGATCCGCATAGGCTTCGCAGCGCGCCGCGAAGACCGGGTCGCTCGGCACGGCGAACGGCAGTTTGACGATGACGAGCACACTCAAGGCCTCGCCAGGCACATCGACGCCTTCCCAGACGGCATTCGTGCCCAGCACCACAGTCTCCGGCCGCGCCTTGAGCCGTTCGACGAGCTGACGCGGGCTGCCGTCCAGCCGTTGCCCGAGCACGAGAATCCCCTCCTGCTCGAGCGGTCGCTTGATCGCCCGGTAGGCCGCCTGCAGCGCACTGTGCGAGGTGAACAACACCAGGGCACGACCACGCGTCGCGCGCAGCAAACTGATCAACGCCTCGCTGACTTGCCGCTGGTAACCCGGCTCGCCAGGTTCGGCCACGTCCTCGGCGAGACAAAGCAGCGTCGACGTCGCGTAATCGAACGGCGACTCGACGACCAGCTCGTCCGCATCCGAAAGCCCCAGCTGTTGGCGGATATACCCGAAGGAGCGATCCACTGTCAAAGTCGCCGAGGTGAGGATACAGGTCTCCAAGCGCGAAAAGAGCAGCTCGTTCAGCAACGAGGCGACCTCGAGCGGCGCCATGTTCAGGCTCACCGCTGGCGGCTGCGGACGCCAGGACAACCAGTACACCCGCTCGGCTCGTGGTCGGAACAGGACTTCCTGCAGTCGCTCATGCATGTCGCGAGCACGACGCTCGAGCACGTCCAGCTCGGTCGCGAGCTCGCTCAGCTCGTCACGCACCGACTCGGGCAGCTCCTCGAGACGCAGGCTCGCCCAGTGCAGGGCGTTGACGAGCGTCCGGAGATGGGTCGTCAAGTTCTGGCCGATCTCTTCGACAGTTGCCCAGGCCGTTTCGTGGCGGAGCGCCTCCGTAATCCGGATTTGGCGATCGTATCCACCGTTCTCGATCGGATGCCGCTGCGCGATATCGCTGAGCAGGAGGAACAACGTCTCGGCCTGCTGCTGCAGCCCCTCGACACGCGGCCACCATTCCGGCAGTTTGCCACCGAGTTCCTGGGCAAGCGCCCGAGCCCGCGCCTCGGGGATCGCCGCGAGCGCCGCCCAGAGCTCACCCAGCGCTCCGGCGAACCGCCCGAGATGGTCGAGCGCCAGCGTGCGGCGCACGAGTTCGCGGAGATCGTCTTGCGTCACCTGGAAGCCGAACTGCTGCGTCGCCTCGTCAACCAGATGATGCGCTTCATCGACGACGAGATGCCGGTACGGCGGCAGCACACGGCTCTCAGCGAGCAGATCCGAGAGCAAGAGCGCGTGATTGACGATCACGACATGCGCCCCTTCGGCCGTGGCGCGAGCCCGATAGAGGAAGCACTGGTTGCGACGGTGGAACAGGCACCGGTTGGGCAAGCACGCGCCTTCCGACTCGGCGACCTGCGCCCAGGCCTGCTGCTCTTCGCTGGTGAGGTGCAGCTCGGCTCGGTCACCGGTCTCGGTCTGGGGGAGCCACGCCGTGATCTTGGCCGCGAGCAAGGCCTCGGCACGGTTCTGGAACGGCTCCCGCTGCCGCAGGAACCAGCGGCGCAGACACAGATAGTTCGCCCGCCCCTTGAGCACGGTCGCGCGGAACTGCGCCGCACGAGCCAGGCGGGGATCACGCTCGGCCGCTGCTTCGAGTGCGCGACGCAGCAGCGGCAAGTCCTTCGCGTAGAGCTGGTCCTGCAGGGCCAGCGTTTCGGTGGAAACGACTACCGTCTCGCCGCGTTCGACCGCATGGAGGATGGCCGGCAGGAGATAGGCGAGCGACTTCCCGGTACCGGTTCCCGCCTCCACGAAGAGCTGGCCACCCTGGTTGAACGTGCGCGTGACCGCCTCCGCCATAGCCACCTGGCCGGATCGGAACTCGTAGCCCGGTAGTACCTGTGCGAACGGGCCGTCGGACCCGTACAAGCCAGCCACCCAGTGCGGATCGATGACGGGTGCCTCACCGGTCGGTTCCAGGCGCGGTGGCCGTTCGCGCGGCAGCAGGAAGACAAGTTCCGCTGCATGGCTCGCTCCCGGCACCACCGAACGTAACCGCTCGGCCAGGGCGCCACCGAGCGCACCGATCCCCTGCCCTGCCAATTCCTGATAGATCGCCTCGAAAACCTCGGACTCAGGCAAGCCCGCCTGCGCGGTGTAATCGGCGAGACGACGCAGCGTCTCCAGGTCGTACTCGCGCAGGAGGTCGCACAGGCCGAGAAAGACCGCCATCGTCGTCTCGACATCGGCCATCGCGCGATGCTGCTGGGTCACCGAAATCCCGAGTCGGGCAGCGATCGTGGCAAGCGAATAAGCTGGAAGATCGGGCAGCAGGATCGTCGCCAGGCGGAACGTATCGTACACTGGGTTGCGCAGCTCCAGGCCGTGCGCAGCCAGCATCTGGAGATCGTATTCCGGCGACTGACCGACGATCGGGTAGTTGCGGACGAACTGCCGCAGGCGCGGCGCGATCTGCCCGAAGCTCGGCGCACGACGGAGATCGCGCATCGTCAAGCCGGTCAGACTGGAGACTGCTAGCGGCAGCGGACGACGCGGCTGGACGAGCGTCTCGAACCGCTCGAGCACCTCTTCGTCGCGGAACTTGAGTGCCGCGACCTCGATGATCTCGTCTCGTTCCGGATCCATGCCCGTCGCCTCGATATCGAGCGCGACGTAGATCCGCGGCATCGTACCAGTCACCTCTCGCTCGTTTGTCGCTACGACACGGGAAACGCCTCGACTAAGCGAATCAGCTGGAGCAATCCGCGTTCGAGCGGCGGCAGTTCGATCGTC
>BEID01000313.1 GCA_002898975.1 bacterium HR27
TCCGATCTCGAGCACAGCCACGCCGTCGCAGGGACTGGCACCGAGGAGGCGTGCCGGGCGAGAGGTGCGCTCGTCGGGCAAGCGGATCGTCACCTGCTCCGGTGCGCCCTCGTCGAGCGGTGGCACGATGGTGAGGACGAGCCCCGGCGCATAGGCGACACCGGTCACAGTATAGGTCGTCCCGCTCGGCAAGGCGAACTGGACGAGGACGGTTGCCGGTCGCAGGCGTTGCTCGACCTCGTTCCAGCTGAGCGGTTCTTCGCTCGGTGCGGGGGCACTTGGGGTCGGTGTCGCCCGGCCGAAGAACGGCACGCTCCGACAGGCGCTCGAAAGCAAAAGGAGCGCGAACGCGAGGAGAAGAGCGGTTTGGACGAACGGTCGCCTGGGAAGTTGGCCCATCGGCCTCGTCACCTCGCTGGTCGCGTGCCGACCTCGCTGCGAGTGTAGGGCGAGCCTGCTCGTGGTTCAAGGATCTGTCCCACCGGGGCTGACTGCACCAGCCCCGGTGGTTGTCGGTCACATGGCGGCCCGACATCCGATGACCGGAGTACCCCTGTCGAGAGCGGTCGAGCTTGCCGATATCGCTAGTGGGTCTGTCATTGACGAGGCACGGCAGGGGGCGAGACGATGCTGCGCAGGATGCCAGCTGCTGACGAGCGGTCGGTCGATGCGACGACAGCCGGTGCAGGGGGCGCGGAGTCGCTCTGGACAGAACTCGAGCGGCTGTTCGCGCAGGGCCTCGCAGGATTCTCGGCGGCGCTGCGTCTCGGTACCGAGCGGACAGAGGCCCGCGTGCTGGGCCGAGCGCTCGAGCGCTTCCGCGACGACCTGTTCGCGACGATGCGGGCGCTCGAGGCGGCCGTACGGCAGTCGGCGATCGGGGTAGCGCGGAGCGCGCTGCGTGTCCAGGCGGTGACGATGGAGATCGATCGGACAGGCCAGCGGGTCGAGGCTGTGACGCGGGCACTGCGCGAGGTGCAGAGCGGCGTCGAGGAAGTAGCACAGGCGACCGCGAGCGCCGCTGCTGCCGCACGAGCCGTCGACGAACACGCTGCTCGCGGCCGCGAGACGAGCGCGCGAGCCGCGAACGAGGTCGCGGCACTCCGGGCGCACGTTCAGGAGGTCGCCGAGCGCCTGCACGCCTTGCTCGGCGACGTGGCGGCGATCACCCGGGTGAGCGAACTGATCGCCGGAATCGCCAAGCAGACCAATCTGCTGGCGCTCAACGCGGCGATCGAGGCAGCGCGGGCGGGCGAACATGGTCGCGGTTTCGCTGTGGTCGCCGAGGAGGTGCGCAAGCTAGCCGAGCACGCGGCGACACAGACCCGCGAGATCCGCGCCCTGACGGATGCAGTTGCCGCTCAGCTCGCTCCGGCCCGCGAGGCATTGCTGCGGAGTGTCGCGTTCGCGGAAGCGGCGGCGAGTGCCACGATGGACCTCCAGCAGGTCTTGCAGGCAACCACGCAGTTGGCCGCGACGGCTGCCGAGGCTACCGAGGCCATCGCGACCGCGGTGCAGCAACAGACTGCCGCACTGGAGCGAGCGACGGGTTCGCTCGGGGACATCGTCGAGAGCATCGGTCGGGTCGAACAGCAAGCGCAACAGGTCGCACAGGAGACGTTCGCTATCGCCCAGCTGACCTCGGATGCATACGGACAGCTGGCCAAGGTCGATACCGGTACCACGTTCCACCGCGCGCTCGCCGCCTGCCGGGAACTGGCTGAACGCTGTCGACGGGTCTTCGAGCGGGCGATCGACAGCGGTCGGGTACGCCTCGAGGATGTTTTGGAGCTTCGCTACACCGAAATCAAGGGGCCGGCCATCCGTTCGCTGGCCCGGCTCTTCGATGTGAGCCGCGTCCCACCGGAGGGGTTCCAGCCGCCGAAGTACAGCACGGCGTACGATGCGGTCGTCGATCTCGAGCTGTCCGAGGAGATGGAAGACATCCTCCGCCGGGAGCCGAAACTGGTCTTCGCGCTACCGATCGATCTCAACACCTATGCGCCGATGCACAACCGGGCCTTCTGCAAGGACTGGACCGGGATTCCGGAGCGCGACCTCGTTGGCAATCGGGTGAAGCGCTTCTTCTGGGACCAGCGCGTGCTCGTGCGCGGTGCGCGCGTGGGGCTGGGCGAAGCCGCTGCGCGGCTGCCGAACCTGGCAACGCGCGCCGACTTCCTGCGTGCTGGATGCGATCTGCGCGAGACGCCGCAGCAGCGGCAGCAGTTTCTCGTCCAGACCTATGCCCGCGATACCGGCGAGGTAATGACCGTACTCACCGTCCCGATTTTCGTCAAAGGGCAACGCTGGGGTGCCGCACTCGTGGGCTGGAAAGAGGAGCACTGACATCCAGCCCTCAAGAAGTCGAGCTGTTCTGCCGAAGAATGCGATCAGTGACTGGTTCGTGCAGCATCCGCTGGTGGGAGGTCTGCCGATGTGGGACAGCGGGTCGATCGGAAACGGGGCGCTCAGCAACGCGCGCGGAGGGGGCGCAGGAGCGGTCGTCGATGACTCCTTGGCCGATCGGTCGGACTGGATGACGGCGCTCGATACGCTGGCAGAAGCGTTCGGGCGCGGTGACCTGGTCGCAGCGGAGCAAGCTGTGGTGCAGCTTCCTCCAGCCCTGCGGACGCAGTGGGGCGGTGTGGTGACCGCGTGGCGCGATCGACGCGCGGAACTCCTGGTGGCAGCCTCGGGAGCTGTGGCGGAGGGGCTGCGTCCGGTGCGGGCTGCCGACGAGTTCTCCCGGGCATTCCGCGAACAGAAGGAACAAGTGAGCCAGGCTGCGACCGTGGCACGGGAACTGGCCCAGGCGGTCGAGCTTGTTTTCGGGAGCGTGGGGCAGGTGTCGGAGGCGGCGCGTGGGGCCGCTGAGCGAGCTGAGAGCGGTATCGCGCGGGTGGACGAGGCGTTGCGGTCGCTGGCAGACGTCGCTCGCTCGGTCGGCGAGCTCCAGCACCGCATCGAGGAACTCTCGAAGGCGGTCAATCCGATCACCCAGGTCCTGGGGACGATCGCGACCATCGCCAAGCAGACAAACCTTTTGGCGCTCAACGCGGCGATCGAGGCAGCGCGGGCTGGGGAACATGGGCGCGGTTTCGCCGTCGTTGCCGAGGAGGTGCGTCGCCTCGCGGTCTCGACCCAGGAGGCGGTGGCGGGTAT
>BEID01000314.1 GCA_002898975.1 bacterium HR27
GGTGCCTTCACCGCAAGCTCGACGACGCTCGTTTCGGATGCGCTCCGCTGGTTCGCGCCAGGTTTGATTGCGTATACCGTCGTCGAGTTGCTCACGCGCCTCTCCTACGCCTTCAAGGACAGCCGTTCACCGGTCATCGCCGCGCTGTGTGCAGTGGGTGCCAACCTGATTCTCGGAACGGTGCTCGCGCGCCCGCTCGGACACCGCGGTCTCGCCTTGAGTCTTGCGCTCGCCACGACACTCGAGATGCTCGTGCTCGCAGTACTCCTCCGGAAGCACATCGCGATCCGCTACCCACTCGTCATCATAGGACTCGCCCGAGCACTTCCCGCACTGGCGGTCATAACGTTGGCCGCCTTGCAGTTCGCACCCCTCCTCGATCGGGTGACCGATCCGGCCTATGGTCGATCGTTCGTTCAGTTTTTGGCCTTCGTCTATACGCTGTTCGCTCTCGGAGCCAGCTACCTGATCCTCGCTCTCGTGTGTCGCCAATCTGATACGGTCGTCATCGTAAGACGCCTCCAGGCCGCCCTGCCGTCGCCGGCGCGAAACGTGCTTGCGGTTATACTTGGACGGTGATGTCGCAGTTTCGTGGGGTATTCGCTCGACGATGGTCGACCAGACTCGAATCAGAAACTTCAGCATCATCGCGCATGTCGATCACGGTAAATCGACCCTGGCCGATCGCTTGCTTGAGGTCACCCAGACGATCAGCGATCGCGAAATGGTCGAACAAGTTCTCGATTCTATGGACCTCGAGCGCGAGAAGGGGATTACGATCAAAGCCCGGGCCGTCCGCATGCAATATCGGGCTCGTGACGGTGAACTGTACATACTGAACTTGATCGACACGCCAGGGCACGTCGACTTCTCCGCCGAGGTCTCGCGGAGCCTCGCCGCTTGCGAAGGAGCATTGCTTGTTGTCGACGCAACCCAGGGCATCGAGGCACAAACGCTCGCCCACGGGATGCTCGCGATCGACCTCGGCCTCACCATCATCGGGGTCGTGAACAAGATCGATCTCCCCAATGCCATGCCCGAACAGGTCGCGCAAGATCTGATGGATCAGTTCGGATTGTTGCCGGAGGAGATCATCTTCGCTTCAGCTAAAGAGGGAATCGGAGTCGAGGAGATCCTCGAAGCCATCGTCCAGCGTATTCCGCCCCCGAAAGGCTCTCCCGAAGCACCGCTCCGGGCACTGATTTTCGACTCGCACTACGATCCTTACAAAGGTGTCATCGCCTACGTTCGCGTGGTGGATGGCACCTTGCGAGTCGGCGATCCGATCCGCATGATGGCGAGCCAGGCTGTCGGCGAAGCGCTGGAACTCGGACAGTTTCGTCCCCTCATGACCCCGGTCGAAGAACTGGCCGCTGGCGAGGTCGGTTACGTCGCGACCGGCCTCAAGGTCGTCCGTGACTGCCAGGTCGGCGACACACTCACTCACGCACAACGGCCGGCAGTCGAGCCGCTGCCCGGTTACCGCCTGGTCAAACCGATGGTCTTCGCGAGCTTCTACCCAGTGAACAGCGACGATTACCAGGAACTGCGCGATGCGCTGGAGAAACTGCGCCTGAACGATGCGGCATTGGTTTTCGAACCAGAATCGTCGGAGGCGCTCGGGTTCGGCTTCCGTTGCGGATTTCTCGGGCTGCTACATATGGAAATCATTCAGGAGCGTCTCGAAAGGGAATACAAACTCGAACTGCTGGCTACTGCTCCCAGTGTCCAGTATGAGGTCGTCAAGCGCGATGGCAGCACCGTCTTGATCGATTCGCCGGCCGAGATGCCACCAGCCGGGGAGATCGAAGAGATCCGCGAACCATGGGCACGTGCGACGATTCTCAGCCCGACGCGCTACATCGGCAATCTCATGGACCTGGTAACGAGTCGACGTGGCCAGCTCGTCGAAATGGAGTACTTCGGCGAGGATCGCGTCCGGCTGACTGTCGATGTCCCACTCGCCGAACTGATCGTCGATTTCTACGACCAGCTCAAGTCGCGTTCGCAGGGCTACGCTTCGCTGGACTACCAACTGATCGGTTATCACCCGGGCGATCTCGTGAAACTCGACATTCTCGTCCACGGACGCCGAGTCGATGCGCTCTCGCTGATCTGTCACCGTGACCAGGCCTACGCACGCGGGCGCGAACTCGTCGAAAAGCTGCGAACCCTCATCCCGCGGCAGCTGTTCGACGTGCCGATCCAGGCTGCGATCGGTAGCCGCGTCATAGCCCGGGAGACGATTCGCGCTATCCGGAAGAATGTTCTGGCCAAATGCTACGGCGGCGATGTCACGCGGAAGCGCAAGCTGCTCGAGAAGCAGAAAGAGGGCAAGGCCCGCATGAAACGGATCGGCAGCGTGGAGATTCCGCAAGAAGCCTTTCTCGCTGTGCTCAGCCTCGGCAGCGAGAACGCGAACCAGGGTCAACGGTGACGCGATGGCGGAGAGGAACAAATTGGCCATCGTCGGCCTGGGGCCAGGAGCACCGGAGCATCTCACGACCGCCGCTGTCACCCTCTTGCAGGACCGACCGGTGCTTCTCCGCACTCGACAGCATCCGGTCGCGCGTGCTTTCCCTGGGGCGGAGCAGTGGGAATCGTGCGATGATCTCTACGAATCCGCTGCCACGTTCGAGCAGGTCTACGACGCGATCGTGGCACGCGTCCTCCACCGTGCGCAAGAGACACCGCTCGTGTACGCTGTTCCCGGCCATCCTCTGGTCGGCGAGGCCACGGTACGGCGTCTCCTCGTGGACGCACCGGCGCACGGGATCGACTGCACGGTCGTTCCTGGCTTGAGCTTCGTCGATGCAGTGCTCCCGTTGCTCGGTATCGATGCGCTGGCAAGCAATCTCCAGATCGTCGACGCGCTCGAACTCGTGAGCTGTGCCGAAGCCGCGCCGTTCGCTGGTGGTCGATTGCCGTTATCCCCTCTCCGCCCGGCACTGCTCGGCCAGGTGTACGACCGCTACATCGCATCGCACCTCAAGCTGGCCTTACTGAGGCTCTACCCTGCCGACACACCGATCCGAATCATCCGCGCAGCGGGTACCGCCGAATCGCGCGTCCAGGAACGTCCGCTCTACGAACTGGACCACGACGACGTCGATGCGACCACTGCTGTCTTTCTCCCGGCACTCGACCCGCTGGAAGCC